>CAZOWW010000070.1:0-30585 GCA_964583765.1 uncultured Kineosporiaceae bacterium | reverse complement strand
CATCGAGACAACGCTGGCGGTCGCCGTGCGTCGCGTACGCGGTCATCGCGAGTACCGGGATCCGGTGGTCCAGCACCGGGGACGCAGGGTCGCGGATCAGGCGGGTCGCCTCGTACCCGTCCAGCACCGGCATCTGCACATCCATGATCACCAGGTCGTAGCTCCGTCCGGCCAGCGCATGGAGCGCCTGGCGGCCATCGGCGACCACATCGGCGTCCACCCCGAGTTTCTTGAGGATGCCCAGGGCCACGCGCTGGTTCGTCTCGTTGTCATCGGCCAACAGCACCCGTCGACCGAGGCCCCCGACGGGCACGCGGGGCCCGTCGGCCGAGGGCGACGTCGAAGGGCCGGAAGGCTCCTCGCCCGTGGCCAGGATCCGGATCAGTTCCGCCCGCAACTCCGCCGCGCGGACCGGCTTGCCCACCCGGGAACCTCGCTCGCCCGCTGCTTCGGCGTACCCCGCCTCGCGCGTGCACCACGGTTCCAGGCGCACCACCCGCATCCCGGCCAACCGCGGGTCGCCCAGGACCGAGCGGGCCAGCTCGTCGCCCGGCAGGCCCGGCATTCGCAGATCGATGAGTGCCACCTGGAACGGCGTGTCCCCGGCCACGGCGCGATGCAGGGTGGCGAGCGCCTCAGCTCCGTCGGCCGCCGCCACCGCATTCGCTCCCCAGGCCTCCACCCGCCGGCACAGCGCCTGCCGGCTGGAGGCGTTGTCGTCCACGACCAGCACGTTCACCCCGGCCAGCACCTCCGCTCCGCCCGGCACCAGTGCCCCGGAGGTGCCCACGCGCACGGTGAACCAGAACGTCGAACCCTGTCCCTCGGTGCTGCGCACCCCCGTGGTGCCGCCCATCAGCTCGGCGAGCTGCTTGGAGATCGCCAACCCGAGACCCGTGCCGCCGTATCGGCGGGTGGTGGACGCGTCGACCTGGGTGAACTTGCCGAAGAGAATGCCCAGCTTGGCCTCGGGGATCCCGATCCCGGTGTCCTGCACCTCGAACCGCAGGAGCATCGTCCGGCCGTCCGCCACGGCCGAACCCTCCGGCACGATCTGGTCGCCGCCGGCAGAAGCCGCGGAAGGGGCGCCCCCGATCGGCGCTCCCAGGTGCTCGACCGACACGCGCACCACGACCTCGCCCTGCTCGGTGAACTTCACCGCATTGCCCACCAGGTTCGTCAGCACCTGGCGCAGCCGCTGGGGGTCCCCCCGCACGCAGGAGGGCACGTCGGCAGCCGCCGAGCACACCAGCTCCAGGGCCTTGTCGCAGGCCCGGGCGGAGAGCGAGACCACGACCTCGTCGACGAGGTCGACCACGTCGAAGTCCACCGACTCCAGTTCCAACCGGTTCGCCTCGATCTTCGAGAAGTCGAGGATGTTCCCGATGATCGCGCACAGGGATTCGCCACTCGTGCGCGCGATCTCGGCGTACTCCCGCTGTTCCTCGGTCAGGTCCAGGTCGAGCAGCAACTCGATCATGCCGAGGACGCCGTTCAGCGGGGTGCGGATCTCGTGGCTCATGTTGGCCAGGAACTCGCTCTTGGTCTGGCTCGCGAGGTGGGCCCGTTCGGCCATCGCGTTCGCGTGCTCCACGGCCGCTTCCAGGCGCCCGTTCAGTTCCCGCAGCTCCCGCTCAACCCGCTTGCGCTCCGTGATGTCGACCATGACGGTCAGGAGGTACTGGCCCCCCTGCCCTTCGATCACCTCGCCCGAGGTGATTCCGTCGAGGATGGCACCGTCCTTGCACCGCACCTGGATCTCCAGGTCGCGGTAGCGACCCTCACGCGCAAGCCCATCCGCGATCCGCTGATGTGTCTCGAAGCCACAGATGATCCCCAGCTCCGCGGAGCTGTGTCCGATCAGCTCCTCCCTGCCGTACCCGAGCGCATGGAGCAAGGTCTCGTTGACGTCGAGGAACTGGCGCCCGGGCAGGCGGGAGAGGGCCATCAACGCCGGGTTGTTCCGGAAGAGTCGCTCGAACCGTTGCTGGGCCTCCTGCTCGGTGGACAGGTCCTTGGCGATGCCGAAGATGGCGTCCTCACCGCTCCAGGTGCCCATCCAGACCCGCGTGTCCACCGGCAGGAGCGACCCGTCCCGTCGTTGCAGGGGCAGCGGGCAGGAACTGCGCTCCCCCCGCAACATGGCTCCGAAGATCTCGGTCGCCTCGGCCCGGCGGTCCTCGGGATGCACGCCCAGGACGCCCCGCTCGCACAACTCGGGCAGCGAGTAGCCGAGCTTGTCGAGCACGGCATCGTTGACGTGGATGATCCGCTGGTCCGGTGCGCAGACGAACAACAGGTCGTGCATCGACTCGAAGAGGGAGCGGAAGTTGCGCTCGCTCTCGCGCAGCGCCCGCTCCGCGGCCTTCTGCTCCGAGACATCCCGGATCGTGGCCTGGATGAAGGTCTGTTCGCCCGCCTCCACCCGGTTGAGCAGCACGATGCACGGGATCAGCTCCCCGGTGGCCCGGCGGTGCACCCACTCGAACGAGCAGGAGCCCTCGGCCAGCGCCTGCTCCCGGCGCATCCGGGCCGCGTCCGCGGAGAGTTCCCCCTCCGGTTGGCGCTCCGGAGAGAGCTCGGCCGGTGTGACCGCCCGCAGTTGCTCGAGCGAGTCCAGCCCGAAGAGCGCCAAGGCGGCCTCGTTCCCGTTCAGAATGCGCCAGTCGGGCGGGACCGTCGTGAGCATGGCGTCGCGGGACTGGTCGAAGAGCACCCGGAACCGCTCCTCGCTCCGGCGCAGCAACTCCTCCGCCTGCAGCCGCTCGGTCACGTCGGTGTAGATGCCGAGCAGGCCGATCGTGTCCCCGTGCCGATCCTCGATCGGCTGCACGTAGGTCTGGGCCTGCGCCCGGACACCGTCCCCGCAGATGATCTCCGCCACCCCGTCGAAGGCCCGGCCGGCGTCGATGTTCTCGGCGATCAGCCGTCGCGTCGCCGGATCGGCGTAGCACGGCGAATCGGCCGGAGAGCCGAACTCGTCCGCCCCGGCCCCGAACAGGTCGCGGAAGGCAGGGTTCTGGTAGAGCGTCCGGCCGTCGGGAGCGACGATGACGACGGCATTGGGGATCGCGTCCACGGCGCGCTTCACCCGGAGCAGCTCCTCCTGGTGCCGGTGCTCCTGGGTCACGTCCCGGAAGACGAGCACCGACCCGACGACGTCGCCCTCGGACATGCGGATGGGCGCCCAGGTGCTGGTGATGTGATGCTCCCCGCCGTCCCGGGCCACGAGCACACCGTGGCTGATGGACGGGGCCTCCCCCCGGGACCCTGCGGTTCCGTCCTCCGCGGAGGTGTCGCGCTCCCGGGAGTCCCCGTCCTGGTGCGTGGGCGAGCTGCCGGCAGCGGGACACGAGGCACTCCCCGCCCGGATCGCGAGCAGCTCGTGCACCGGCCGGCCCAGGGCCTCGACCCCGGACCATCCGGTGAGGTCCTCGGCCGTGTGGTTGACGCTGGTCACCATCCCCTCGCAGTCGCAGGCGATGACGCCGTGCCCGATCGAGCGGAGGGTCGCGGCCTGGCGTTGCTCGCTCTCCTGCAGGCTGCGGGTACGGGCCAGGACCAGACCCTCCAGCTCCTCCCTGCGCTGCAACAACAGCGCGAGCGCCACAGCCAGCGCAGCGGTCAGGACCAGGCCGACCAGTCCGGCCAGCCACCCCGACTCGTCCGGCCGCAGCCGCAGGAATCCTCGGTCCGCACGCACGGTGATCACGAAGGTCTTCCCGAACACGAGGACCGGTCGGGCCAGGGTCAGCCGCGCCGAACCGGACTCGGGATCGCTCCGGGTGCCGGCCAGGAACCGGCTGGTCCCGTCCTGGTACAGCTCGGACAGTTGCAGGCGCAGGCCCGAGTCGGGCGACCGCCCGAGCACCGAGTCCAGGTGCAGCACCGCCAGGACCAGCCCGCGTGGCTGCTGGGGCCGGTCCCTCTCGAAGATCGGCCAGAAGACGAGCGCGCTCAGCTGGTCGCCTGCCTCCTGCACGAGCCGGACCGGCTCCGAGGTGGTGGGCCGTCCCGTACGTAGGGCCTCCTCCAGGGCCGCCCGCCGCACCGGCTCCGACCCGAGGTCGTATCCCAGGGCCTGCGCATTCCCGGCATGCGGAACCGCCAGCCGGACGGGGTAGTACGCCGGGCGGGCGGTGACCGGGACCCGCTGACCGGAGGCGTCCTTCTGCCAGATCGAGTAGGCCGAGACACCCACGTCCCGGGCAGTCTGCTCGAACGACGCCCGCTGGATGGCCGGGACCACCGGGATCCACTCCCAGGCCTGCACGGCGGGATTGCGGGTCAGGTGCTCGGCGTAGTGCTCGAACTGGGCGGCCGTGATGTCGTCCGAGCTCTCGAAGAACCGGGCCAGGCCCTCCATCTGGTCGTAGCGCAGCGCGCGCAGGTTCGCCACCACGGAGTCCGACCAGCTGCCCGCGAACTCCCGGAAGACGGCAGCGTGGGCGGAGTCCTCACTCCCGTTCACGTTCCAGACCAGGTAGGACGTCAGCACCACCCCGGCGAGCGTCAGCGCCGCCGGCTCCCGCACGTGCGGGTGGCGGAGCCATCGCGCCGGAGCATGCCGCGGAGCGCCCCTCTTGGGGCACCGCGCGAGTGCGCGCAGCCCGGCCCGCCACCAGAGCACACAGAGAAGAGCCAGCGTCAACAGCACCGGACCGGTCGCGGCCCGACGCAGGGCCGCGTGCCAGCTTCCCGCACCGTAACCCAGTGCGAGGACCATGGTGCGGCCGCCGGGGACGGCGGGCAACGGGACGCAACCGGCGATGAACCGACCCCGGCTGTCCGTGAAGGGCCCCACCACCGCGGACTTCCCGGTGCCCAGGACCTGTCGGAGACCGGCCGGCGCATCCGGGTAGAGCCGCCCCTGCGGCAGCGTCCGGGTGATGTCGGCGGCGTGACCGTCCGCCAGGATCACGATCTGCCCGCGAGCGTTCACGTCGGCGGCCTCCGCCGCCTGGTCGGAGGCGGCCGTCGGCGCCGCCTGGTCGGATCCAGTCGGGGGCCCCACCGAGGCGACCCGAGCCGGAGGCGCCACCGAGCCGGGCACGGGGCTCCCCGTCACCGGAGCGGTGACGCCGACATCGGGTTCGGGGTCGACCCCGATCAGATACACGAAGCGGTAACGGTGGTCCAGCGCGGGCAGGGAGGCGAACTGGGCCTGCAATCGCTGGTAGTCCGGCGGGGCCGAGGTGGCGTCGAGACCGGCAAGCGTGCGAGCCACGCCACCGTCGAGCCCGTCGGCCAGGAGATGGGTCCGCTCCAGGAGATCGGTCCGGAGCTCCCGGTCCTTCGCCTGCACGGTGAGCCAGGTGGTACCGGCGCCCACGAGCAGCAGCACAGCCGTCATCAGCCACAGCGCTCGGGCCCTGGCCAGGCGCAGCACCGGCTCGTACCCCGACATCCATTCCCTCCGTCCGGTCATGCTCAGGTTCCGGGGAGGACTCCGGGCAGAACGACACAGGACACGCCGCGAGCCGGCTGCGGGCCGCACCCGGGCCCCACCACGACCGGCGGTTCCGAGCGATCACCGTCGACATCGGCCGGGAGATCCCCGCACCTGAGACCTCCTCCCGAACCGGACCTCGAAACTATTGCGGCAACTATTGACACAATCGTTTCAGGACGCCTAGCCTCCCCCAGCGATCGAGACGACCCGCCGGTCCCCTCCTCCCCCGGCGGGCGAGTACCTGTAGGGAGACATGCGATGAGAAAACTCCTGGCGCGCTTGACCCTGACCACGGTCCTGGTCGCGAGCGCCGGCACCGCCGCCGTCGTGACGGCGGCGGACAGCGCGAACGCGGCCTCGTGCTCCAACGGCTACGTGGCCCTGACCTACGACGACGGCCCCAACACCACTTCGACCCAGGCCCTGCTGAACCAGCTTGCCGCAGCAGGCGCGAAGGCGACGTTCTTCATCTGGGGCGCGCACGCCCAGCAGTACCCCAGCCTGCTCCAGGCCGAGGCGAACGCCGGGATGTGGATCGCCAACCACACCTGGGACCACCCGCACATGACACAACTGTCCACGGCGAACATGACGAGTGAGATCTCCCAGACCCAGAACATCATCAAGCAGACGATCGGGCAGACCCCGGTGCTCTTCCGCCCGCCGTACGGCGAGACGAACAGCACCCTGAAGTCCGTCGAGGCGAGCTTCGGACTCACCGAGATCATCTGGAACCAGGACAGCCAGGACTGGAACGGCGCGAGCACCGCGTCGATCGTCGCGACCGCCGCGACCATGAAGAGCGGTGACGTCATCCTCATGCACGACGGCGGCTACCAGACCACGATCAACGCGGTCTCGCAGATCGTCTCGGGGCTGACCTCCCGTGGGCTGTGCCCGGGCATGATCTCGCCGTCCACCGGTCGCGCCGTCGCCCCCAACGGCACGGTGACCACGACCACCCGTACGACCACGAGCACCACGACCACCCGCACGAGCACGACCACCACGACCCGCAGCACCACGCCGGTGACGAGCACGACCGGTGGCACGGGCACGGGCAGTTGCTCCGCCGCCTACAGCGTGACCAGCTCGTGGAGCGGAGGCTTCGTCGCCTCGGTCACGGTCACCGCGGGTTCGGCCGGCACGAACAGCTGGAAGGTCACCGTGAACCTCCCCAGCGGTGCCAGTATCTCCAGCCTGTGGAACGGGACGGCGAGCGGCAGCTCCGGCAGCGTCACCGTCACGGACGCCGGCTACAACGGCAAGCTCTCCGCCGGTCAGTCCACGAGTTTCGGGTTCCAGGGCTCGGGCAACGGCAGCGGCGCGTCCGTCTCCTGCGCGGCGGGCTGAGCATTCCCGCGGCGCGGGCTGCGTGTGCCCACGCCACACGAGCTGGGTAATCCCACGCCACACGAACTGGGCAATCGCACACGACAGCTGAGCACGGCACTGCGGGGGTCCGGCACCTGTCCGGGCCCCCGCGCCCGAGCACTCGGCCCCGAACGTACCGTTACGTCCCCGGTCACGGGCCACCTCCGCTGCTTCGTTCGGTACCCCGCAACCCGGTCGGAACCGCCCTCCGCACCCTGAACCGCTCAAGATCCCTCCGGTACCCACCGATACCGCCACCACGACTCCTGACGTCGCGGCAGGCGAGTCATGGACCGGATCCGGGCAGCGGCGGGAGGCCATGGGCGAGAAACGCACACGGCTGGCCGTCGTGGTGGCGACCGGTTTCGACGAGTACCAGAACAGGATCATGCGAGGCCTGCACCCGGTGCTGGCCGAGCGGGGCATCGTCCCGGTCCTGCACGCCAACGACCCGTTCGTGGACGGGCTCTCCGGCACCCTCATCAGCGTGCTCCGCGACGCCCGCCCCTGCGGGATCGTCGCGATGAACTGCATGACGCCCAAGCAGGAGGTCGAACTCATCGACCTGCTCGACGAGCTCGCCCGGCCCACGGTCTGCATCGGCCTCGTCATGCCCGGGATGACCTGTGTACGGGGCGACAACCTCACCGGCATGCGCGAACTGATGGGCCATCTGCTCGACGGTGAGCGGGTGCGGCGTCCCGTGTTCATCCGCGGCATCCCCGCGCAGCCGGACTCCCTCGCCCGGGAACAGGTCTTCTGCGAGGAACTCGACCGACGCGGACTCGGGGTGGACGAGCGTCTCATGGTCACCGGCAACTTCTCCCAGGACGTGAGCTACCAGGAGATGCAGCGTCTGCTCGCGAAGGGACTGGAGTTCGACGCGGTGGTCGCCGCGAACGACGTCTCCGCATTGGGGGCACTCGCCGCACTGAACGACCACGGACTGGCCGTGCCCGGGGACGTGCGCCTGGCCGGCTTCGACAACACCCAGGCCTCCGCCCTCACCTGGCCCGGCCTGACCACGGTCGACCAGGGCCTGCAGGACCAGGGCCGGATCGCGGCAGAACACCTGATCCAGGAGATCGACGGCACCCACACCTGCGGCGAGGTGTTCGTCCCCTCGCACGTGGTGATCCGCGGCTCGAGCTCACCCGGCCACGCCACCCTGCGCCCGGGCGCCACGATGGCCGTGACCATGGCCAAGGCCTCCCAGGCCCAACTGGCCGGGCAGGACGCCGTGATCGGGCTCAACCGGGCGCTCCTGCGCTGCAAGACCGTCGAGGACATCGTCGACGTCCTCTCCGTCCCGCGACAGCTGCACCGTCTGGGCCTCGCGCGCTGTTTCCTGGCCATCTACGCCCCTCCCCCGGGCGACGGGTCGCCGGATCCGGCCGGATCGCCGGGGGCACGCGACGCCCCCGACCCGCAGGACCCCACCGGCACGTACCCGAAGCGCGGCGACGGGCGGACCCGCTGGGCACGCCTCGTGCTCGACCACCGCGACGACACCCGCCACCCCGCCCCGGACGACGTGTTCCCGGTGCACCGGTTGCTGCCCGAGGCCCTGCGGACCCAACTCGACACCGGTGGGCTCGTCCTCCAGCCGCTCTCCGTCGGTGACCACCCGCTCGGTTACGTGCTCTTCGAGCAGGTGGGCGGCATGGTCACGGTCACCGAGGTGCTCCGCATGGACCTGAGCCGCACCATCGGGGCGGTCCGCGCCTCACAGGAGCTGCGCGAGTACGCCACCAACCTCGAGGTGCTGGTCGCCGGGCGGACACGCGCGCTCGAGGAGGAGGTGTACACCCGCCGGCAGACCGAGCGGGACCTGCACGCCGAGGTGCTCATCCGGCGCCAGGCCGAGCAGGAGCTGCAACGGATGAACGCCCAGCTCCAGCGCTCGGCGGTCCTGGACGGGTTGACCGGGGTAGGGAACCGGGCCGCCTTCACCCAGCACCTCGAGCTGCACTGGCCCGGCCCCTGCCCGGACGACGCCCTGACTCTGATCATGATCGACGTGGACTTCTTCAAGGCCTACAACGACCACTTCGGGCATGTGTGCGGCGACGAGGCCCTCCGGGTGGTGGCCGACTGCCTGGAGCGCGCGCTGTGCCAGGACGACGACCTGGCCGCCCGCTACGGGGGCGAGGAGTTCGCCGCCCTGCTGCCGCGCAGCGACCTGGTGGCCGGACTCACGGTCGCCGATCGGTTCCGCCGTCTCCTCGCCGAGGTGGGCATCCCGCACCCCACGTCCACGGTGGCTCCGGTGGTCACGGCCAGCCTCGGCATCGCCCAGATCGACGGGCGCACCCGTGATACGCAGACTCCCGACGACCTGGTCCGCGCGGCCGACCGGGCGCTGTACCGGGCCAAGGCCGAGGGTCGCAACCGCGTGGTGGTCGAGGAGAACATCGTGGCGAACGTCCCTCGTCCCGCGCCGGAACCGGACGTCTCGACCCGCGCCCAGCCCGGGCCCGCCACCCACCCCGTGCCTGGACCCAGGGTGCGTCCACGCCGTCCCTGGGACAACGTGTCGACGGACTCCGGGCCGACGGCTCGCCCCTGATCTCCGTCCATCTGCGAGGACGGCGGAGGGTGACGGACCGGGCACCGGCACCGCGAGCGGGTTGCGAACTCGTCACGAAACGGTCATCCGGCCGTCACTCCATCCCCCGGATGATGCGGCACCCTGGGGCGGTGTCGACGGGCAGGGAGCGGACGGACGGGACGCCGAGCCGTGACCGCCTCGAGCCCGCCACGGCATGTCGAACAGCTCCGGGACGGTCGGTGATCCGTCTGCGGGAACGTCGTCGCGGCGGTCCCCTGTTCCCCGTCGCCGACCCGGCACCGGCCGAGCCGTCCCGGGGCACGGCCCCCGGCTCGCCCCGTCCACTCGGCGTCCTGCGCACAGCGGACCGTCCCTGCGCCGGTTCCGAGCCGGCCGGGATCCGGGTCACCGGGGTCGGAGCAGCCGGGGCCGAGACCGGGACGGTCGTGGTCCCCGCGCACCCGCTCGGGGGGACGGAGCCGGTCGCGGCCCATGCCCACGTCGCGGTGACGGTCGCCGCCGACCTGACCTGTCGCCGGGTCGAGGAGCGATTCGCCCTGGAACCCGAGCTCGGGTCGGTGGTCGTCCGGGACCGTGACGGATGCCTGGGCCTGCTCACCCGCGAGCGCCTGGCCACCGCGATGACCGGGCGCCTGGGTTTCGGCCGAGCGCTGTGGTCCGGCAAGTCGGTGCGCGGGATCACGGACTGGACACCGCTGATCCTGAGCGGGTCGACCGGGATCACCGAGGTCTGCAGACGCCTGCGGGATCGCGACGTCGAGCGCCGGTACGACGATCTGCTGGTGGTCGACCCCGGGGTCCCGCCGCATCAGGTCTCCGCCGCGGAACTCTTCGACGCCCTCGCCCGCCGCCTCGCCGTGCAGGCGGTCTCCGATCCGCTGACCGGCCTGGCCAACCGGGCCCTCTTCCTCGAGCGACTCGACCGGGTGTGCCTCGGTCCCGGGTGCGGTCCGGGGCCCGCCGGGGCCGACGTCCCGGGCACCCCTCGCCGGGTCGTCGTCGTGTACCTCGACCTGGACGCGATGAAGCAGGTCAACGACGTCTACGGACACGACGCCGGGGACGCCCTGATCGTCTCGGTCGCTCACCGGCTGACCGCCACCGCGCGCGAGGGCGATCTGGTGGCGCGCATCGGCGGGGACGAGTTCGCCGTCCTCGCCCTCGTCCCGGCCGACCGGCTGACGCGATCGGCGGCGGCGGCGATCGGTGAGCGGTTCCGGACCGCGCTGGCGGAACCCGATGCGGCCCTGCCGCCCGGCATCCACGCCCACGCCAGCGTGGGAGTGTCCGCCGGAGGGGCGGATGCCGTGGCGCACACCCTGTTCACCGCCGCCGACATGGCGATGTACCAGGCCAAACGGGCGGGTGGCAATGCGGTGCGGGTGGCGGTGGATGTCGGCCGTACCCTTCGGGTGCTCCACCCGGGGGCAGGTCGGGCCCTGTCCGAAGCCATCGAGAGCGGGCAGCTGAGCCTGTACTACCAGCCGCTCGTGCACCTGGAGGACGGATCCCCGGCCGGGGTCGAGGCCCTCCTGCGGTGGCGGCACCCGCAGCACGGTCTGCTCACACCGGACGCCTTCCTGGCCGACGCCGAGCGGGCCGGCCAGCTGCTCGCCCTGGACCTGTGGGTGCTGCGGCAGGTCTGCGTCGATCTCGCCTCCTGGACGGCGCGGTCCGACCTGCCCGCCCCCGCACACGTGAACGTCAACCTCACCCTGGCCGGACTCCGCGCCCCGGACATCGCGGACCGGGTGCTGCGCCTCCTGGCCGCCCATGAGCTGGACCCGACGCAGTTGCGGATCGAGCTGCCCGAATCGGCCGACCTCGAGGTGCTCGTCGACGTGGTCCCGCAACTGGAACGCCTCCGCGCGGCGGGTGTCGGCATCGTGCTGGACGACATGGGCGCCGGCTCGTCGACCCTGCGCCATCTGTCGGTGCTGCCCGTGACCGGCTTCAAGATCGATCAGCTCTTCGTCTCCCGGATGCTGCACAGCCCGAGCGACCACGCAGTGGTGAAGGTGCTGGCCGACCTCGGGCACAACCTCGGCATACCGGTGACCGTGGAGGGGGTCGAGACGCCCGGGCAGGCGGCGGTGCTGCGGAGCCTCGGGATCAACTCGGCCCAGGGCTATCACTTCGGGTATCCCCGGCCCCTGTGACCCGCCCCGCTCGATCCGGACGGCGCCGGTGACGCACCGACCCTTCGTCCGAGGCACACAGGACCCCTCGTCCGAGGCACACAGGACCCGTCGGTCGTGAGCAAGCTCATGATCCTTGTTGGGTGAACAGTCCACAAAGTGGCGTGTACACCCAGGGATAGTCGTGCAAAACTCTCCGTGAAACCCCATGGGCGAGGCCGGAGGGAGTCGTGGTGGAGAAATCTGATTTGCCCCATTTCGGGGACATTGTCGAAGCAATGATCGCCCGCTACCCGCTTCTGGCCCGACCGACCGTCGAACGTCTCGTGGAATCGGTACACGCGCACTTCGCGGACGCGCGGGTACAGACCTTCGTACCGATCCTGGTCCGCCGCGAGGTCGAATCGCGGCTGCGCTACCTCGACCTCGACCAACGCCGCCAGAGCAACTCCGCCCTCCACATCCCGGGCAGCCGACGAGCCCTGAGCGCCACCCAGTAGCCCGGCACCCGAGGGAATCAGCACCACCCAATCAAGATCATCTCACCCTGCGCCGATACCGGCGGAAGGCCTCTCCCGTACCGCGGGGTGGCCCAGCGCCATGCCCGTCAACCCGGACCGGACACCCCGGAACCCGGGCCGTCGCCCAGGGCCCGAAGGTCCGAATGACCCGAGGGTCCGGACGAGCGACCGGGCGTCGATCCGGAACCGTGTGAGGTGGTCATGAACCCCGTCCCCGAGCGGCTCCAGTCCCTCCTGAAGGAGGTGGTGGCAGCCGACCAGGACCTGTGGACCCGCGGAAGTCATGACGCGCTCGAACGCCGCCGGACCGCGATCACGGCGGCGACGGCGGCAGGTTGCTCGCTCGCCGAGGTGCTGCACGTGCTCCCCGAGGACATCGACCTCTGGTCCCAGGTACGGATGTTGCCGGCGCTCCGGTTGTGATCCCCCGCCGCCGGACCCCCGCTCCGGCGTACCCCGCGGCCCCGGACAGCGGCCCACCCGGTGTCAGCGCGACCTGCGGCCGCCGCCGGGCGGGGCGGTGGACTCCCGCACGACCAGTTCCGGGGTGAACAGAACCTCCCGGTGCTCGTGATCCGGCTCCCCCTCGGCGAACAGGAGGTCCGCCGCGGCCCGGCCGAACTCGTAGGTGGGCTGGCGCACGGTGGTCAGGGCGGGCGTCACCATGGAGGTGAACCGGAGGTCGTCGTACCCGGCCACCGAGACGTCCCCGGGCACGGCGAGACCCCGTTCGCGCAGTCCCAGCATGATCGACAAAGCGGCCATGTCGTTGTAGCAGAGGAACGCGGTACAGGGATCCGGGTGCGCCAGAGCCGCGTCGATGGCCGGTCCCGGGGTCCCCGCATGTGCGGGTGGCCCCAACGACACCTTGCGGAAGACCTGGTCGGGGTCGAGCCCCCGGGCCAGGACGGCCTGCCGGGCACCCGTGATGCGGTCGCTCACGCTGGGCACGAGGATCCCGCCGTCCAGCAGCGCGATCCGCCGGTGCCCCTGCGCGAGGAGATGCTCAGCCACCGCCCGACCGCCCGCCAGGTTGTCCACGGTCACCGCGCAGACCGGCAGCCCGGACCTCGGTGCGTCCAACAGCACCACCGGGATGTCGCGGGCGACCAGATCCCGCAACCCACTGCCTGCGGGGTCCAGGGTGCCCAGGATCACGCCGCGCACCCGCACCTCCTGCAACACGCGCAGGTACTGCTCCTCCCGCTCCCTCTTGAGGTCCGAGCTGCACAGGTTGACGATGCAGCCCTCCTCCTCGAGACGGTCCTCGATACCCCGGGCGATCTCGGCGAAGAACAGGTTGGACAGATCGAGCACCAGACAGCCCACGATGGCGCTCGGCAGGCCCTTGAGCTGACGGGCGGCCGCGTTCCGGACGAAGCCCGTGCTGCGCAGCGCCGCCTCGACCCGTGCGCGGGTACCGGCGGCCACGAGGTGGGGGTTGTTCAGGACATTGCTGACGGTGCCCACGGACACGCCCGCGGCCCGGGCGATGTCCTGCACGCTGCTGGGGCGCCGGGTCCGAGGTTGCTCCTCCACGACGTCGCCACCCCTTCCGGGTGCTCTCGGCCACCTGACGGCGGACGGGACCGCCCGCACGGCGGCGGGACCCCATCACGCGGGGGCACAGGACCTTTCGGCAGCAGTCGCCGGACGCGGCCACCGCGACCTCTCTCCGCATCGGCCGAGCCGGTGCCGTACCCCACCTCCCACGATGTCCGGGCCGGTGCACCGGCCCGGCGCGGCGGTGAACGTACCAGGTCGTCGGGCCACGGGCCAGACCGCGCGGAAGCCGTTCCGCCCGAACGGACCCCCGCCGACGACGTCCCCGGCGAACCGGTTCGGCTCACCCCGACGAGACCGGTTCGGCTCACCCCGACGAACCGGGTGGGTACCTGCCCCAGGCGGCTCGCCGTCCTCGCCGACGACGGCGCCTCCGAACGGTGGGGGGCCTTCAAGGAGGAACCACCGGCGGTATTCCGCGAGGGCCCCCGGACGCAACCGCTCCGATACCATTCCCCCCGGCATCGACCGTCTTTCCCACCATCCGCGCCGGAGTGCCCGGTGGCCGGTGCGGCCGGGCGGAAGAGGGCCCTCCGCCGGCTGCTCCTTCCGGTCCCGGGTTCTCCTTCCGGTACCCAGTACCCAGTACCCGGTACCCAGTACCCGGTACCCAGTACCCGGTACCCGGTCTCCGGACGTTCCGGCTTCCGGGTGGCCCGAGCCGAGGGAGAGGCCGGACGAGGACAGCGCCCCGGGAAGACGAGGACCATGGACGAGCGTTCCGCACGCCTCGTGGTCTTCGTGACGACCGGCATCGAGGAGTACCAGAGCCGCCTGCTGCGCGGGGTGGAGCCCGTGCTGGACGCCGCCGGACTCGCTCGGGTCGCCTACCTGGACTGGGGCGAGGAGTCCCACCTCCCTGCCGATCTGGAGCGTTTCCTGCGCCGCCGTCCGCCGGCGGGAGTGATCTCGACGCCGCTGTCGCAGGACAGACACCTCGAGGGGCTCGCCACGCTCACCCGCGAACTGGGCACACCGCATGTGCTGATCGGGGCGGATCTGCCGGATCTTCCGGCGGTGCGGGCGGACAACGTCACCGGAATGCGGGCCCTCATGGCCCACCTCCTCGACGAGTGCGGGGTGCGTCGCCCGGTCTTCGTCCGCGGTCTGCCCTACCAGGCGGATTCGGAACAGCGGGAGCAGGTCTTCCGCGAGGCGCTGGCCACGCGAGGACTGCCGGTGCACGAGGAGCACTTCGTCGAGGGCTCGTTCCTCTCGGACCTCGCCCACCGCGAACTGCTCCGGCTGCTGTCGCGGAGCCACGACGTGGACGCGGTCGTCGCCTGCAACGACCGCTCGGCCCGGGGCTGCATCGGGGCCCTGACCGCCTCCGGGCTCCGGGTGCCGGAGGACGTCCTGGTCACCGGCTTCGACAACGAGCAGGGAGCCCTGCAGTGGCCGGGGCTGACCACCGTCGATCAGGGGCTGGCCGAGCAGGGCCGTGCGGCCGCCGAACTGCTGCTGGACCAGCTGGCGGGGCGCCCGGTTCCGGGGACGGTGACCGTACCCTCGAGGCTGGTCGTGCGGGACTCCACGGCCGTGGTGCCACGGTCGGACCGCGAGCAACTGGACGATGCCCTGCGCATGGTCGAGGCGGCCCGGTCGCGGCTGGCCTACCAGGACGCCGCCGAGCACCTCACCCGCACCACGGTGTCCGGGCGGACCCTCGAGGAGGTGGTCGGGGCGTTCGCCGGCTGCCTCGACTGGCTCGATCTGCGCCGTTGCTTCATCGCCGTCCGCTCGGACCTGTGCGAGGAGAGCCGGCCGGAGGCGTCCGGCCCCGTCGATGACGTCACGCCGATACCGGAGGTCCACAGCGCGGCCGTGGCTGGAGTCCTCGACCGCACCGCGGCGGCGGGGATCCTCGACAGCACGACCGTGGCCGCGGACGTCGCGAGCACGGTGCGAGCGCCGGCGTCCGACGCCCCCGGGCGGACGGATCCGGCAGACCCGGTCAGACCGGCGGATCCGGCGAGTCCGGTGCCGGCGGTCCGCCTGCTGCTGGAGTTCCGGGACCGGACCATGCACGAGGTGCCGTCCGAGGCGTTCCTCCCGCACCTCCTCCTGCCCGAGACGCGGCAGGAGGAGTTCGCGCACGGCTGTCTGGTCGTGAGCCCGCTGGTGCTGGGCACGCAGGACTACGGACATCTGATCCTCGAGCGCGAGGCCTCGGTCATGGCGATCGTCGAGACCCGGCACGTGGACCTGGCGCGGGCCCTGGACGCCGTCTTCCACCACCGTGCGTCGGCGACCTACGCGGCCGAGCTGGAGGTCACCGTCCGGCGCCGCACCCAGGAGCTCATCCGGCGGACGGAGGAACTCCAGGCCCAGATCGTCATCCGGGAACGCGCCGAACGGGCCCTGCAACTGGCCAATGCGGTGCTGCGCCAGACCGCGATGCTCGACGGGCTCACCGGGATCGCCAACCGGGGCACCTTCGAGGAGCATCTCGCCCACCACTGGCAGGAGCTCTCCGGCACGGACGAACCGATGACGATGCTGCTGGTGGACGTGGACCTCTTCAAGAGGTTCAACGACCACTACGGTCACCTCGCCGGGGATGCCGCCCTCCGGCTCGTCGCCGAGTGTCTGCGCCTGTCCACGGCCGACCCGGACGGCCTGGTGGCTCGCTACGGCGGCGAGGAGTTCGCCGTCGTCCTGCCGCGCAGCGGGCCCGAGGCCGGCCTCGCCGTCGCCCGGCGCTTCCACGACGCCCTGGCCCGGCGGGCGATCCCGCACGCGGCCTCCCGCGTCGCCCGGGTCGTGACCGCGAGCATCGGCATCGCCACCCACCGCCCGGACCGGCACACACAGACCACCCACCTCGTCGCCGCGGCCGATCGGGCGCTCTACCAGGCCAAACAACTCGGCCGCAACCGGACGGTGCTCGTGCCCGAGGCCATCCACGAGACGGCCCGGCCCACGCCCGGGGCGACCCTGTTCACCGCCGATCGGCCCCGACCGGCGGTCGACCCGCACCCCGGCCGAACTCGCGGCCCCGGCAGCACCTCGGACGGGTGAGGGTCGGGCCCCCGCGTGGCGGACCCGGCCAGCGGCGGCCCCACCTGGGATTCCCGGATGGCCCGACCCTCACGGTCAGGCCTGGACCACCGCGGTCAGCACCAGACCGGAGCCGACCAGGAACCGACCGTCGAAGGCCTTCGGCCAGTGCTCGGCGCGCGAGGACGCGGGGAGGACGACCCGAGCAGAGAAACGGCGCTGGGCGGGATCGATCGTCACCTCGACCCCGTCGAAGTCCAACCACACCTTGGTCAAGGGGTACCAGGCCTTGTAGACCGACTCCTTGACACTGAACAGCAATCGGTCCCACCAGATGTGCGGGCAGGCGGTGGCCAGGTCGTGCAGATGATGCCGTTCCTGCGGACTGGCCACCATGTCCACGACCCGGTCGGGCAACGACTCGTGCGGTTCGGCGTCCACGCCGATGCTCGCCACGTCGTGCACGTCCGCGACCGCCGCGGCGCGGTACCCCGAACAGTGGGTCATGCTGCCCACGACCTGGCGCGGCCACTGCGGCGCTCCCCAGGGATCCGGGAGGATGGGCCCCGGGGCCACCCCGATCCGGGACAACGCCGTGCGGGCGCAGTGCCGCACGGTCGTGAACTCCTCCCGCCGTTTGGGCACGGCCCAGCGCACCACTGCCTGTTCATCGGGATACAGGTCGGCCGGAATCTCGTCGAATGTCTCGACGGCGGTCACACTCCCCGGCAGGATCTGCTCGATCATGCGCCGCACCCCTTCCGCCCGGTGTCCATGGCGGTGCCGATTCGTGTCCGGCGGACCGTGATCGTGTCAGGCCCGTTCGCCGGTGACCTTGAAGCTGCCGAACCCACCGGTCTTCACCTTTCCGGTCAGACTGTCCCCATCCACCGTCACCACGAAGGTCAGGGTGAGCTTGAACGCCTCGATCTTCATCTTCCAGGACAGCTCGTCCCCTTTCGCGACACCCTCGAAGATGTCACTGGTCTTGCCGTTCCCGAGGTTCTTCATGGTTCCCGAGAGAACGTCCCCCTCGGATCGAAGATCGAACTGCATCTCCTGCGTACCCATCGGGCTGGCCACCTTCAGGTGCCAGATCCCGTCGTGATTGTTGCTCATGACCACCTCCAGTTGGGACCGAAATTCCTCGTCGTCCGCCGTCCGCCGTCCGCGGCCCGTCGTCCGCCGGGGGAAGGAGCTGTCACCCCTCCACCCGGACGTCAGCTCACCGTGCCGCCAGACGGCTCCGGGCGCGTGCCATGGTCCACATGAGCCCGACCAGCAGGCTCCCGGCACCCTGCACGCCCTGCATGCGGAGCAGGGTCCGGGTCAGCCAGAGCTGGGTCTCCCGCACATGGCCCGGCGATCCGTGCACGTCGTCGTGCTCCAGCAGGTGCAGGTGCCGCACGTGCTCCTGCAGGAGGCGCGGGTCCGCCTGCGGGATCACCTCGTCGCGCAGGGAGGCGACGTAGCCGACCTGGGCCTCCAGCACGTCCAGACTTGAGGGGGACAACGCCCGGTCCGCCATGTCCGCGAGTTCCCCGCCGCTGAGATGGGCGAGCGTGTCCACGGTGATCCGTGGCAGACCCTTCTGCCAGGCCATGTCGGTGAAGAAGTCGTGGACGGGCGCGCCCACCGTGATCACACCGGTGATCCGCGGATCCACCATCGCGCAGCGCAGTGCCTGGTGCCCGCTGAAGCTCAGCGCGACGGCACAGGTGCGCGAGGTGTCCGCCTGCCCCGCCACCGCGTCGATCACGGCCGAGAGGTACCGCCAGCTTCCCGCGTCGTAGGGGACCTCGTTCTCCCCGACTCCCGGCATCTCGGTGGCGACCGCCGCCAGACCCAGCCGGCGGAAGACCTGGAGCGTCGGGGCCCACTGTTCCTTCACCGTGAGGAAGCCGCCCGTGACCACGACCAGCGGTCGCGACCCGCCCTCGGAGAGCCCGGACTGCCAGCACCCGACCTTCCTGCCGTCCACGTCGACGTCGAAGCGGTGAAGATCCTGGTCCGCGCTCCATCGCTCGAACGCGTCGAGCGACTTCTCGTACGCCTCCTGCCGGGCGGCGCCGTCCACGTAGGGGAAGCGCGCCATGATGTAGTGCCTGCTGGCCTCGAGATGACGTCCCCGCTCCGCCCACCGGTCCCCGGCCGCCGTCCACTCCCCCGCCCAGGAACCCGGCCCGGCGGTGTCGGTGCGAATGCGTGCGAGCAGACCCTCGAGGTCGGGGATGTCCTGACCCTTGGCATGGACGCCGATGTACTGCTTGAGTTCCTCGACGTCGTTCATGCCCGCACCTCCTGGCCGTGGTCGGCACGCGCCGATGTCGCCCCCGGACGGTTCCCCGTCGTGGTGGCCTCACCGGCGCCCGTGGTGACCTCACCGGTGTCGTCGAAGTTCGCCAACCGCCGGGAAATCTCCGCCAGGACGTCGGCGGCCTCGGCGCCGTCGATCACCCGATGGTCGAAGGTGAGGGACAGCCGCATCACCGGCGCCACCACCACGGTCCCGTCCCGGACCACGGGCCGGTCGGTGATCCTGCCCACGCCCAGGGTGATGGTGGTACCGCCCACGGAGTAGAAGCCGTCGACCGGACGGTGCCCGAGCGAGGTCACGGCGAAGGTCCCCATCAGCTGCGCGCGCCGGCGCAGGGGCCGCGCGCCCAGCCGGAAGAGCAACCGCCCGATCGGCCAGGGAAGCCGGTGCAACAACCTGGCGCCCGCGAACTCCGGCATCTGTTCGGGATCCCCGTCGCGGAAGTGCTCGACCTGACGCTGGATGTCGCCGAGGTCCGCGGACTGCAGGTCGGGCAGCACGGTGGACAACACGATCCGGTGTCCGGCGACGGTGCGATCGAGCGTGAACTTGCCGTTCACGGACGAGAACCGGGCCACCCGCGGGCGGCCGCCACCACGGATCGCGGCGTTCGCCTCCGGGTGGGCGGCGAGGACACGGGCCGCCGAGTACAGCACATAGCTGACGACGGAGTGCTTGCCCCGCAGGTCACGGTGCCGCAGGACCGCGGACATGTCGATCTCGGTGTCCAGGAAGACCGGGGAGAACGACCTGATCCCCTTCAGGAAATACAGGGTGGGCATCCGCTGGCGCGCGACCGGAGTGATTGTTGTTCTCGCCCCGCGATCATTCCGCCGACCGGTGGGGGTGGCGTCATCCATGATGTGCTCCTTCGTGAGGCGGATTCCTGCGGCGCGCCCGCGCCCGTCCACCGGGGAACCGACTCCGGCAGCCGGGCGGAAATCAGGCCCGCCCTCCTCGAGGGCACCGCACGGACGGGGTGAAGATCTCGGAACCGTCGCCGCGGACACTCTGTTGATCATTCTGGCAGGCCAGGCTAAGAAGATCCTTGACAATGGCTAAACTGACGCGTCCGCGCCCCGCCCGTCCGGTGGCCGGAGACCGCGAGGGGATTAGTCGGAACTTAGTGAGATTCCCCAGGCTCGACGGGAGACATTCATCCACGCGTGACGAACGTGCACGAGGGAGAGGCTCCGATGACGGGCAGCACAGGCGCGCACGTGCTCCATCAACCCCACCTGCCGATCGATGCCCAGGAACTTCTGAGCCACAGCGGGGTCCAGGCGGCAGGCCGTCGCCTCGAGGGCCTCATCCGGCACACGCCGACCGTGCGCAGTGACGACCTCGACCGGTCCGCCGGTGCACGGCTCTGGCTGAAGGCGGAGAACCTCCAGCGCGGCGGCTCGTTCAAGATCCGGGGGGCATTGCTCGCCGTCGAGCGACTCGCCGCCTCCGGCAGCCGCGGGCTCGTCGCCCAGAGCACGGGAAACCACGCGATCTCCGTCGCCCTGGCCGCACGGGACCACGGTCTCCCGGCCGTCCTCGTCTTGCCCTGCAACGCCGCCCCGATGAAGATCCGCCGCATCCAGGACGCGGGTGCAGAGGTCATCCTCGCCGGCACCGTGCTCGCGGAGCGCATGACGATCGTCGACGAGCTCCGCGCGGAACGGGGACTCGACGTGGTCGACCCCTACCAGGATCCGTACGTGGTCACCGGCCAGGGGACGGCGACCGCGGAACTGCTCGACCAGGTGGACGCCGCGGGCGGACGGCTCGACTCCGTGGTCCTGCCCGTCGGCGGCGGCAGCGCGGTCGCGGGCGCCTGCCTGGCCACCGCGGGCCCCGACGGCAGGAGGACCGTCGCGGTGATCGCCGCCGAACCCGCCGCCGTGCCCGCGCTGACACAGGCGATGCGGTCCGGACATCCCGTGACGGTGCCGGTCGGGACGACCATCGCCGACGGGCTGCGTCCCGACCGGATCGGTCAGCTCCCGTTCGATCTGGCCCATGGCACCGTTGCGGACGTCCTGATGATCGAGGAGTCGGAGATCGCGGAGGCCATGTGCCTGGCGCTGACACACGCCCGGCTCCTCGTCGAACCGGCCGCGGCCACCGCTCTCGCCGCCGCACTGCGCCTGGGACGCGCGGACGACGAGATCCACGACATCGGCGTCGTGCTCACCGGGGGGAACGTGGAGGCCGAACTCGTCGCCCGGACGCTCGCCGAGCACGCCGGTCGCCCCACCTTCCCGCTCACCTGACCTTCCACCGCTCTCCTGCCGGTGAGATTTCCGGTGCGGGCTCTCCGGTTCCTCGCGAGGTGAACCGTGGCAGCCGTCCCGAGAGGGAGCCGTGTGAGCCGTCCCCGCCGGTGGGGGTGGCTCACACGGCCACTCGGACATCGAGGAACCGGTCGTCCGCGGTGCACAGGATCGCCCGGTGCAGGTCGCGCAGCGGGGTGCAGGGCTCCAGGCCCAGCTCCTCGATCAACGTCCGTCGCGCGGACTGGTACACCCGCAGGGCGTCGCCCCGGCGCTCGGATCGGTACAGGGCGAGCATCAGCTGGCGGTAGAAGGCCTCCCGCAGCGGGTTCTCCGCGGTCAGGGTGTAGAGGAATCCGATCAACTCCCGGTGGAGGCCCAGTTCGAGCTGGGCATCCACGAACATCTCCGTGCACTCCAGCCGGGCCTCGGCCAGTCCCACGGCGAAACTGCGCACGATCGGTCCGATGCCGATTCCGTCGAGCACGGTCCCGCGCCACAGCGCGAGCGCCTCCTGGAAGCACTCGGACGCCGCGGCGTACCGCCCGCCCCGCAGGTGAACACGGCCCAGGTCCCGCAGTTCCAGGAATGCCTCGGAATCGATCGAGTCGGTTCCCCGCCGGAGCAGGTACCCCGGGGACCGGGTCACGATCGGGACGTCCTGCCGCACCGGCCGGCTGAGCAGCTTGCGAAGTTCGGAGACATACACGTGCAGCCCCGCGGTCGCCCGCCGGGGAAGTTGCTCCCCCCAGATCTCTGCCATGAGTTGGTCCGCCGTGACCACGTGATCCGCCCGGATCAACAGGGTCGCCAGCAGGATTTCGACCTTCCGCGCGCTGATCGAGAAGGAATGCCCCTCGTCGACCACCCGCAGCGTTCCCAACAACTCGTACCGCATGGTCCGTCTCTCCCCTTCGACGCCACTCAGCGAACAGCCCTCTGCAAGGTTTCGGAGATCGTCCCGATCACCTCCGGACCGTGCTCGTCCAGGTAGAAGTGCCCCCCGTGGAAGACGCGGAGCTCGAATTCCCGTGAGGTGTGCTCCTCCCACGCCGCGGCCTCCTCGGGCGTCGTGTGCGGATCCTCGTCGCCGGTCAGCATCGTGATCGGACAGTCCAGCACCGCATGGCTGCGACGATGGGTCTCGATCGCGGTGTAGTCGCTGCGGACCGCAGGCAGGATCGACGCCATGAGATCGCGGTCCTCGAGCCAGCGCGGATCCGTCCCGCCGGCCTCCCGGAGTTCCGCGAGGATCCCCGCCTCGTCCCGCAGGTGGACACTTCCGCCCCGCAGCCGCGAGGGTGCCGGATAGCCGGAGGCGAAGAGCCGGACCGGAGCCCCTGCCCCGGCCAGCCGGCACCGCACGGCCACCTCGAAGGCCAGGATCGAGCCCATGCTGTGCCCGAAGAAGGCGATCGGGCGGTCGTCCCGCCCCTGGAGGACCTGTCCCTGAAGGACGTCGAAGATCCGGTCCGCCAGTTCCGCGATGCTCTCGACGCACCTCTCCAGGCGGCGGTCCTGCCGGCCCGGGTACTGCAGGGCGATGGTCTCGACGGTGGGGGACAAGGCCCCGGACAGCGGGAAGAAGTAGCTGGCCGATCCCCCTGCGTGAGGAAAACACACCAGACGTGTGTCGCTCCCGGCGGATTGATGGAAGCAGCGGATCCATTCACCTTCCGGCGTGCTGGCGAGCATCAGGCCGAACCCTTCGTCGAGCGAACAAGGAGATCCAGGAAAGCGTGTTCCCGGGCGCGGTCGCGTGCATTCCCCCCTCGAGGGCCTCCCGCGAATCATCCGAACACCGGAAATTCTAGGCGGGCGCTTCGCCGGACGTAACCCCGACCACTCCCCTACCCTCACTCGACAAACCCCTAGGGACCGGACCGGGCACCCCGATAGGGGTCCGGAACCCCCCGCCTTTCATTCACCGTCCGCGGCGTGCACGGGGGACGAGACCCCGGGGAAGAGAAAAGGATCGTACGCCCGAAAGGACGCACGATCCTCTTCACGCTAGAACATCGTTTCCCGGCCCCCGGGCACCGGCAGAACTCACTCAGCGGCGGTGATCGCCGCCCGGAGATGGTCGGCCAGGCTCTGGGGAGTGGGCGCGGTGAACAGGTCCGCCAGTTTCACGGAGGTTCCGGTCAGCTGCTCGGCCTCCTGCACGAGTCGGGCCCCGAGGAGCGAGTGACCGCCGTGGGTGAAGAAGTTGGTGGCCGCGGTGACGTCGTCCCGCCCCAGCAGTTCCCGCCAGAGCGCGACCAGGCTCCGGACCAGCGTGTCGTCCGGCTCCGGCTCGATCTCCACCTCCCCGCCCCGGGCAGGGGCCGTGCGGTCGGAGGCCATTCGCTCGAGGGCAAGGTAGTCGACCTTCTCGTTGGCGTTCACCGGGAAGGCGTCGATCACGAGGAACTCCTGGGGCAGCGCGGACCGAGGCAGCTCCGCCCGCGCGAACTCCCACAGATCGTCACAGGTGTCACCGCCGTCGGCGACCTCGACGAAGACGACGAGCCGGCCGTCCGAGCTCCGATCACCGACGACCACCGCGGCCGCGGCCCTGACCCGCGGGTGTCCGGTCACGACGGCCTCGACCTCGCCCAGCTCGATCCGGTTGCCGCGCAACTTGACCTGCCGATCGGCCCGGCCGAACAGCTCCAGCGTGCCGTTGGGCAGCCAGCGACCCAGGTCACCGCTGCGGTAGAAACGGCCGTGGCGGGGGTGGTCACCGAACCGATCGGCGTTGAGGTCGGGCCGGTCCTTGTACCCCAGGGCGACGCCGTCCCCGGCGATCCACAGCTCTCCCCGCACTCCCACCGGCAGCTCCCGGCCGTCCGGGGCCACCACCATGACCTGCGTGTTCCAGATCGGCACCCCGACGTCCAGCCGTTCACCCGGATCCGAGGTGATGATTCCCCAGGTGCACCAGGTGGTCGTCTCGGTCGGCCCGTAGGCGTGGTGCACCTCGCACCCGGTCTCCAGCAGGCGACGGACCAGGGCGACCGGGACCACCTCCGCGCCCGTCACCACCCTGAGCCCGGACAGGTGCCCCGCGACCTCGTCCAGCACCAGTCGCCAGGTGGTCGGGGTGGCCTGGATGACTCCCGGTCGGTGGCGCTCGATGAGGCGACGCAGCACCGCACCGTCGGTACGTGCCTCGTCGGGGGCGATGACGATCCGGCCACCCGAGTAGAGCGGGACGTAGTGCTCCAGGTTCGCCATGTCGAAGGCGAAGGTCGTCATCCACAGCGTCGCGTCGTCCGGGGTGAGCCGGAGCCGCACCGTGTAGTCGGCAGCGATGTTGGAGATCGCGCGGTGCGGGATGAGCGCGCCCTTCGGCCGCCCCGTCGACCCGGAGGTGTAGATCAGGTACGCGCAGGCCTCGGGGTCGATCCGCACCGACGCGGCGGCCTCCCACGCCTCGCCGTCCTGCGCCTCGCTCTCCCGCACCTCGGCGTCCTCGAGGACCGCGGGGAGGGGAAGCCGGGCGGTGTCGTCCCCGGTCACGCTCAGCTCCCGGTCCGACAGGACGATCCGGGCCCGGGCATCGGTGAACAGGTAGGCCAGTCGCTGCGCGGGATGCTCGGGATCCACCGGGAGATAGGCGGCACCGGTCAGCCAGATCCCCAGCACGGCAGCGACGAGCTCCGGGCTGCGTGCGGCGGCGATCGCGACGATGTCCCCGGCGCCGACGCCGCGCTCGGCGAGCATCGCCCGGGTACCCACGGCCGTGGCCCACAACTGCCGGTAGCTGACCTGCCGCTCGCCGTGCTCCACGGCCACGGCCTCCGGCGTCGCACCGGCACGGGCGCGGACCGCCTCGAGGACGTTCGCGGGCTCGAAGGTCCGGTGCGTGTCGCTCGCGCCGTCGATGACCCGCCGGTCCTCCGCGCTCCAGGCGAGGAGCTCACCCGTCGGGCGGTCCACCTCCTCGCCCAGGCCGACCAGCAGCGCCTCGTAGCGCAGGAGCAGGGCCCGCGCGTCGGCGTGATCCAGCTTCTCCGTGCCGTAGCGGGCGGTGACGGAGATGGCCTCGGGTGAGGAGGCGATGAAGAACTCCAGATCGAACTTGCTGTACCCGTTCTCCACGACCACCGGGCGGGCCACGTGCCCGGACACCGCGAACTCGCCCATGCCGAGCTGGGGGAAGTAGTTGAACAGGTGCCGGAAGAGCCGGCTCCGCCAGGAGGCACGAGCCCGGGGCACCAGTTCCGAGATGCAGTCCACCGGCACGTCCGCGTGGGACAGTGCACTGAAGTACGCGTCCCGGGCCCGGCGCACGAGCAGGCGGAAGCTCTCCGCGGGATCCACGAGCACCCGCAAGGGCAGCACGTTCGTGTGATGCCCGACGGTGCGTGGCGCATCCTTCGGCCGGACCGTCACCGGCGAGCCCACGACGATGTCCGGGCCGGCACCGTGCGCGGCGAGCAGCAGGTTGTAGGCCGCGAGCAGGACGACCGCCTCCGGCGCCCGCACCTCGCGCTGAAGACGACGCACGGTCGCGGTCGCCTCGGCGGAGAGGACGTGCACCTGGTGGTCGCCCACCAGAGTCGGCTCGGCGGGATCCTCGGACCCGCACCACAGGTCGAGCGGGGCGGGATCGAAGTCGCCGAGCAGCTCCCGCCAGAAGTCCAGGTTCTCCGCGGTCGGCTCGGGCTCGTCGAAGGCGGGAAGCACGGTGAGCAGTTCCGGTGCCGGGGCCAGGCCGTCCACGTACGCCTCGTACAACGCCACGAGCTCCTCCAGGAGCACGGTGCCCGAGATGATGTCGTAGACGAGGTGGTGGAAGGCCAGGCAGACGACATCGCCGTCAGGGTGGTGGAAGAGGCCGGCACGCAGCAGTGGACGCCCGTCGAGAGCGAACCTGCCGTTCACGAACGGACGGAGCCCCAACCCGGGATCCTCCACCGGGACGAGCTCGTCGAATTCCTCCAGGACGATCTCGAAGTCCTCGGCGGGGACCAGGCTCTTCACGAGTTCGGCGCCGTCCGCGAAATACACGGTCCGCAGGACGTCGTAACGCCGGCAGAGCGCCTGGACGCCCTGATGAACGGCGGAGAGATCGAGTTTTCCGGACACCTGGAACGCCAGCGAGAGATTGTTCGCCCGACTCTCCGGCGCCAACCTCTCGAGAAGCCACATCGCTTCCTCTTTGCGGGATGCCGGCCGCCTCTTGCCGACACCTCCGGCGGTGCGCTTACCTTCGGGTACCAATGGGGTCCCCTCCCCTGCGGGCCATGGATGAACCGGTCACACGCGCCGGCGTGGCGCCACTCGAAAGGCACGGTACAAGCACTGGCGCTACATCGGTACCCCTAAGAGAAACGGCCGGGACCCCTACGGGAGGAAGGCGGACCGCGACCGTTCCGTGACCTCATCGCTAAGGGTCGCGTAGGGGGCGCTAGGGGTTGCCCGAATACCTGTGGCGGTCACTAGGCTGATGACGGGGCGCGACGACGTCGCCTTCTCCTCGCCGAAGTCCCGACGTGTCACGCGAAGGCGGATCCGACATGCGCAGTGCCGGCCCCAGCACGACGTCCTACCTGCCCCAGCTGGACGGGCTCCCGTCCGGCACCCGGCTCTTCTGCTTCCACCACGCAGGGGGCGCCGCGTCCACCTTCACCACCTGGCAGTCCGGGCTCGGCGCCGAGGTGAGGGTGCTGCCCGTGCAGCTCCCCGGCCGGGAGCGCCGGGCGGACGAGCCACGGTTCACCGACATGCAGCAGCTCGTCGCCGACCTCGACCGGCACCTCGACCCCCTGCTCGACGGCCCCCACGCCTTCTACGGCCACAGCATGGGGGCGGGCGTCGCCTACCACCTCACGCTGTCCCGGGCCCGACGGGGACGGCCCCTGCCGGACCGCCTCCTGGTCGGTGCGTATCCACCGCCGCACGTCCCGGCGCCGGTCGCCCCGGTCCTGAGGTTCACGGACGAGCAGACGGCGCAGTGGCTCATCGGAATCGGCGGAATGTCGCAGGCCCTGCTGCATTACCCGGAGTGGGCACGTGCCGCGGTCGCGCTGGTCCGGGACGATCTGCGGGTGTGTGAGAGCAGCCCGCCGGCAGGCCCGCCGCTGCCCGTGCCGATCGAGGTATTCGTGGGGGAACGCGATCCCCTTCTTCCGCTGTCGGTCGCGGCGGGCTGGGACCAGCACTCCACCGTCGGGTGCCGTCTTCACGTCATCCCCGGAGGCCACTTCTTCATCCAGGACTCCGCCACTCTGTTCCTACGCACCCTCAGCACATTGTTGCGCCCGCTTTAGTCGCCGGTTAGCCCCACCGGCAAGGCTGGGGGCATGTGGGAATCTGTACCGGAAGAGACCGTCGCCGTCATCGGGTTGTCCTGCAGACTCCCACATGCCGCGGATCCCCAGGCATTCTGGGAGCTGCTCCGGAACGGGGCGAGCGGTATCCGCGAGTTGCCCACGGATCGTTTCGAGGGATCCGCGACGGACCGCGAGCTCGCGGGGATCCCCACCCGGGGCGGATACCTGGACCGCGTGGACACGTTCGACGCGGGGTTCTTCGGCATCGCCCCCCGTGAGGCCGCGCTCATGGACCCCCTCCAGCGGCTGATGCTCGAACTGAGCTGGGAGGGCCTGGAGGACGCCGGGGTCGTGCCCGCCGCGCTCGCGGGCAGCCGGACCGGGGTCTTCGTCGGCGCGATCTCCGCCGACTACGCCACCTTGCTCCACCAGCGGACGCGGGACGCCATCACGCCGCACGCCGTCACCGGGCTGAACCGCGGCATCATCGCCAACCGGGTCTCCTACTGCCTGGACCTGCACGGCCCGAGCGTGACCGTGGACGCCGCCCAGTGCTCCGCCCTGTTCGCGGTGCACCTGGCGGTGGAGAGCCTGCGCCGCGGCGAGTGCGACCTGGCCCTGGCCGGTGGCGTCAACCTGATCCTGGCCCTCGAGAGCACCCTCGGGCTGACCCGTTTCGGCGGCCTCTCCCCCGACGGCGTCACCTACGCCTTCGACGCGCGGGCCAACGGGTACGTCCGGGGCGAGGGCGGAGGGGCCGTCGTCCTCAAGCCGCTGCGGGCGGCCCTCACCGACGGCGACCACGTCTACTGCGTCATCCGGGGCAGCGCCGTCAACAACGACGGCGCGACCGACGGGCTCACCACCCCGAGCGTGCAGTCCCAGGCGGAGGTGCTGCGCGCCGCCTACCGGCGCGCCGAGCTCGACCCCGCCCAGGTGCAGTACGTCGAACTGCACGGCACCGGCACCCGGGTCGGGGATCCCGTCGAGGCCGTGGCGCTCGGCGCGACCCTCGGCAGCGCCCGCCCCGAGGGCTCGCCGCTGCTGGTCGGCTCCGCGAAGACGAACGTGGGGCATCTGGAGGGCGCCGCCGGCATCGTGGGGCTGCTCAAGACCGCGTTGAGCATCCACCACCGCCGGATCCCCGCCAGCCTCAACTTCGAGACCCCGCCGGCAGGAACCGATCTCGACCGGTTGAACCTGCGGGTGCAGGACCACCTCGGGCCCTGGCCCGAGGGAACGCTGCGAGCCGGGGTCTCCTGCTTCGGGATGGGCGGGACCAACTGCCACGTGGTCCTCGAGGAGGCCCCCACCCGGCCGCCGGCCCCGATCACGCGGACCCAGGCTCCCTGGCTCGTCTCCGCCCGCACCGACACCGCACTGCGTCACCAGGCCCGGCGCCTGCTCCAGGTGCTGCACGAGCGCCCCGGACTCGACGCCGCCGACGTCGCCCACTCGCTGTCGACCACCCGCACCCTGTTCGGGCGCCGCGCGGTGCTGCTCCCCCGCGAGGACCAGCTCGGCGCGCTCAGGGCCCTCGCCGAGGGACTGCCGCACCCCGATCTCGTCACCGGCACCGCGCTGAACGGCCGGACCGTCTTCGTCTTCCCCGGCCAGGGCTCCCAGTGGCCGGGCATGGGCCGGCAGCTGCTCGCCACCGAGCCCGTCTTCGCCCAGCACATCGCCGCCTGCGACGCCGCGTTCCGCCCGCTCGCCGACTGGGACCTCACCGCGCTGCTCACCCACCCCGACCCCGCCCTCCTGGAACGGGACGAGGTGATCCAGCCGGTGCTGTTCGCCGTGATGACCGGCCTCGCCGAACTGTGGCGCCGGCACGGAGTGACGCCGGACGCCGTGATCGGGCACTCGCAGGGGGAGATCGCCGCCGCCTGGACCGCCGGCGCGCTGACCCTCGAGGACGCTGCGAGGATCGTGGTCCGCCGCGCCCAGGCGATCACCGTGCTCGCCGGTACCGGTGCCATGGCGTCGCTGCCGCTGCCGGTCGCGGAGGTCGAGGCGCTGCTCGGCCCGGGCGCCGACATCGCGGCGGTCAACGGCCCGTCGTCCACCGTCGTCTCCGGCGAGCCGCAGGTCATCACCGAACTCGTCGCCCGGTGCCAGGCCCGCGGCCTGAGGGCCCGGCGGATCCCCGTGGACTACGCCTCGCACTCCGCCCGGGTGGAGTCGGTGCGGGACCAGCTCCTCGAGGCCATCGACGGGATCACACCGCGGCCGTCGACCACCGCCTTCTACTCCACGGTGACCGCAGCCCCCCTGGACACCACCACCCTCACCGCGCAGTACTGGTACACCAACCTGCGCCAGCCGGTGCGCCTGCACGGCACCGTCGACCGCCTGCACCAGGACGGATACCGCTTCTTCCTCGAGGTCAGCCCGCACCCGTTGCTCACCACCGGGATGCAGCAGACCCTGGACGGGCGGCCGGCAGCGGTCCTGTCCACGCTCCGCCGCGATGCCGGTGACCGTCTGCCGCTGGCCCTCGCCGAGGCCCGGGTGCAGGGCCTGCCGGTCACGTGGCCGACGGGCGGGGAACGCGTGGCGCTGCCCACCTACGCCTTCCAGCGCCGCCGGTGCTGGCTCGGCGGCGAGACGATCGAGCGCGCGGGCGGATCCCTCCCCGACGGCGCCGCCGGAGGGGACCTCGAGGGCACCGGACCTGAGGACGCCTCGCCCCGGCAGCGCCTGGCGGAGCTGGTCGGTGCCGATCTCGACCGGATGCTGGAGCGGATCGTCCGCGCGAACGTGGCCGTCACCCTGGGTCTGGCCTCGACCGAGGAGATCGACGCCACGAGCACGTTCAAGGAACTCGGCTTCGACTCCGCACTGTCGGTGGACCTGCGCAACCGGCTCACCGACGCCACGGGCCTCGCCCTGCCCTCGGGGCTGGTGTTCAACCACCCCACCCCGGCGGCGCTGCTCCGCTTCCTGCGGGTCCAGCTGTCCGGTGAGGCTCGGGTATCCGGGGAGAACCAGGGGGCCGGAGAGGCCCGGACGTCCCGGAGGGGCCGACCGGGATCGGCAACGGGGCGCGCCCTCGGCGGGGACGCCGAGCCCATTGCGGTGATCGGGTTGGGCTGCCGGTATCCCGGTGGCGCCGACACCC
>CAZOWW010000069.1:0-30617 GCA_964583765.1 uncultured Kineosporiaceae bacterium | reverse complement strand
CGGGCCCGGTCCACCCCGCGGTGGACCGGGCCCGGGCGGTCTCGGGTGAAGGGTGTGGTTCGTCCCGTGCGCGCGGTCCTGTGCGGTCCGGGCGGGGTGCTCGTCAGGCCACCCGGGCGACATGTGCTCCGCCCGCCCGTCGGCGTCCAGCGGAGTCGTGTATAAAGCCGCGTGGTGTTCGCGGGATCAGTGCCCCGAAACCGGGCCCCTGGGGCCTCGATCACCGCAGACGCACGACTCTTCGAAAGGGGTAATCAGGTGCGGAGAACTCTCGTCGTGGGCCTCCTCCTGGCCGCCACGACGCTCACGGGGTGTGGTGGAGGTTCCAAGTCCGCCACGACCACGCCACCGGCTGACAACGGCGGTGCGACGTCCGGGGGCGCCGTGCACGCCGTGAACCCGAAGCCCGCGCTGGAGTGGGTCCAGATCGGTTATGCGGGCAACAAGTGGCTCAGGAAGGTCAAGAGCGCGAAGTTGGACGGCGACACCCTCACGGTCGCCACCGGGCTCACCGCCGCGGAGACGGATGCGGCCAAGTCCGTCTGCACCGCCTTCCACGCGTACGAGATCTACGCGGGCAAGGGCAAGGACGTGAAGGTCACCTCGACCTCGGGCGACGCTCTCGCCTCCTGCTGATCCGTCGCGCCGGCGCACGAGGCGGGGTCCCGGTCACCGGGGCCCCGCCGTTCCATGTCCGGCCGCTCGCCGTTCCGGATCGGTGACTCGGCTGTGCCAGGGACCCCGCGGCTCCGGGGCGATCTCCGGGTCCTCTGTTCGGAGGAGCCAGGACGACACCTGCTTACGGTAAGTAGTTATTTCTATACTTGAAGTGAAGAATGGGGAGTACTGCCCGGGCGCTCCGTTCGACCGCTCCTCGTGGCAGACAGGACCCCACCGCAAGGAGCAGTGTGACGTGAGTGGTTCCTCCCGGTCTTTCCGGTCTTCCCGTGCTCTGCAGGCGGACGGCCTCCGCGTCGGACGTCCGGCGGCCGCGCCCCGCTGGACCATGGAGCTGCGTCGTGCGGTGATCGATCCGGCGCCGGCCCGTGGGCGTGGGTGCTCGGCCCCGCTCAGGGCCCTGGCCCTGACCACGGCGCTCACCGCGGTCTGCGCGGTCTGGAGCCCGCTGAGCGTCGAGACCGCCGGTGCCGTGGCGGGGACCGTCGCCACGTCCCGCCCCCAGGTGTCCCGGGTGGCCGGGACCGCGGTGCCTGGCCGTCCGGCGGAACCGTCGACCGCGACGGTGCCGTTCCCCGTCGTGCCGACCCTGACCGGGGCAGTTCCGGAGCAGCGGGTGGTGATCGGGCACTCGGTGCGGGGCCGCGCTCTGGTCGCGTACCACCGCACCGGAACCGGGCCGGTGCGACGGACGGCGCTCGTGATCGGGCAGTGGCACGGGGACGAGGACACCGGTCCGCGCGTCGTGGCGATGATGCGGGCCCTGTCCGTACCGGCCGGTCTGGATCTGTGGCTCGTGCCCACGGCCAACCCGGACGGTGACGTCCGCAACCGCCGGGGCAACGCCCACAGTGTCGACCTCAACCGGAATTTCCCCTACCGCTGGCGGGCGGGCCACCGGGGCACGGCCGAGTACCCCGGTCCGTGGGCCGGCAGCGAGCCGGAGACCCGGGCCCTGATGGCGCTGGTCCGGAGGATCAGACCCGACCTGACCGTCTCCTTCCACTCCCCGCTCTACGGTGTGGACGCTTACGGGGAGAAGCACGCCGATCTGGTCCTGGCTCTCGCCCGGGCCACCGGCTACCCGGTGCGCTCGTTCTCCTGCTCGGGGTCCTGCCACGGCACGTTCACGCAGTTCCTGAACCACGCCGTCGCCGGGGCGGCGATCACCTTCGAGTTCGCCCGGACCACCTCCGCCGCGCGCCGGGCCCGGGTGGCGGCCGGCGTCCTGCGGGTGCTGGCCACCTGCTGACGTTGTCCCTTCCCGCAGGTGTCCGGGCCCGAACGGTGAGCCCGGAACAGACAGGACATCATTGATCCCATGACAGGGCTACGTGGTCGGCTGCTGGTGGCGACACCGCTGATCGCCGAGCCCACCTTCCGCCGGACGGTCGTCCTGCTGCTGGAGGACAACGAGGAGGGCTCACTGGGCCTGGTGATCAACAGGCCGCTCCAGGTGGAGGTCTCCTCGGTGCTGCCGCTGTGGCAGCCCTACGCCAGCATGCCCGGGCGGCTCTTCCAGGGCGGGCCGGTGCAGACCGACTCGGCCCTGGGACTGGTGGCGGTGGCGGGCAACGACCTGGAGGAGCCGTTGGGCATCCGTCGGATCAGTGGGTCCTTCGGCCTCGTGGATCTCGACACGCCGCCGGAACTGGTCGGCGGCGCGGTCACCGGGTTGCGGGTCTTCGCGGGCTACGCGGGCTGGTCCACGGGCCAGTTGGAAGGCGAGATCAAGAGCGGTTCCTGGTACGTGGTGGACTGCGAGTCGCGCGACCCGTTCACCGACCAGCCGGTGGGTCTGTGGCGGCACGTGCTGCGACGCCAGCGGGGCGACCTCGCGCTCATGTCGACCTACCCGGACGACCCCTCGATGAACTGAGGCCGGGCTCCCGGTCGGGACCTCGTCCACCGCGGAACTCCGTCCACCGGCGGTCGGCAGGCGCGGACCGGTGGTCGACGGCGAGGCGCGGCGACGTCCGTGGGGCGTGCCGGGCCTGCCCCGGTGGCAGGCTCTAGAGTGGTCCGGTGAGCACGATGCCACCCGATCCCGCCCCGCTCTCGTCCCCCCTCTCCTCCCCGCAGACCTCGGGCACCGCCGTCCTGGAGCGCGAGTTCCTCGAGCAGACCGCGGAGCCGGGGGACCACGAACGGTTCGCGCACTACGTGCGCAAGGAGAAGATTCTCGAGTCGGCCCTCAGCGGTGAGCCGGTGATCGCGCTCTGCGGCAAGGTGTGGGTGCCCGGTCGCGATCCGAGCAGGTTCCCCGTGTGCCCGCTCTGCAAGGAGATCTACCAGGGCCTCCGGCCGAGCGCCGACGAGGGCGCAGGCCAGGGATCCGGGTCGGGCAGCTGAGCCCGGCACCGGTGCGGGCCGCGGCGAGCCGCAGCCCCGCCACAGGCCGGGAACCGGGTCGATGCGGATCCGGTACGACGACCCGATCGGCACGGCACGTTCGAGATCATGGTCCGGGCAGGTTCGCTGTCCGGGGTTCCTGCCTGCGCCCGGACGGTCGCGGCCGGCCCCGGTCCGCCTGTGCCCGGCCCGGGAGGGGATGCGACGGATGAGCGGGGCTCCGGTGCCACGGGTCCATGCGAGCGCCGCGGCCGCCTCGCACCTGTCCCCGGCCTTCCCCGAGCGGGCGGCCTGGGGGACGGCGTCCAAGCTCCGCGCCTGGCAGCAGGAGGCGCTGCGCGCCTACCAGGAACGTTCCCCCCAGGATTTCCTCGCCGCGGCCACCCCGGGAGCCGGCAAGACCACCTTCGCGCTGCGCATCGCCACCGAACTGCTCCGGGCCGGGATCGTGCAGCGCATCACCGTGGTGTGCCCCACGGAACACCTGAAACGGCAGTGGGCGGACGCCGCCCAGCGGGTGGGGGTGCGCCTGGACCCCACCTTCCGCAACAGCCAGGGCTCGCACGGCCGGCAGTTCCACGGGGTGGCCGTCACCTACGCGCAGGTGGCCACCAAACCGGCCCTGCACCGCGCCCGCACCGAGGCCCGGCGCACCCTCGTGATCCTCGACGAGGTGCACCACGGCGGTGACGCGCTGTCCTGGGGGGACGCCGTCAAGGAGGCGTTCGAGCCCGCCGTCCGCAGGCTCTCCCTCACCGGCACGCCGTTCCGCTCGGACACCAGCCCCATCCCCTTCGTCGAGTACGAGGCCGGCCGGGACGGGATCCGGCGCTCGCGGGCCGACTACAGCTACGGGTACGGGGACGCCCTTCGGGACGGCGTCGTCCGGCCGGTGATCTTCCTGTCCTACTCCGGGCAGATGCGCTGGCGCACGGCGGCGGGCGACGAGATCGCGGCCCGGCTCGGCGAGCCGATGACCAAGGACGCGATCAGTCAGGCCTGGCGCACCGCGCTGGACCCCGGCGGTCAGTGGGTGCCCGCGGTGCTCGCCGCGGCCGACCGCAGGCTCACCGAGGTGCGGCGTGGCGTGCCCGACGCCGGCGGGCTGGTCATCGCGACCGACCACGAGACCGCACGCGCCTACGCGAAGACCCTGCACGAGACGACCGGTGAGGCCCCGGTGGTCGTGCTCTCGGACGACGCGAGCGCGTCGGACCGGATCGAGGAGTTCACCGCGGGCGAGCAACGCTGGATGGTCGCGGTGCGGATGGTCTCCGAGGGCGTCGACGTGCCGCGACTCGCGGTCGGCGTCTACGCGACCTCCGTCTCCACGCCCCTGTTCTTCGCCCAGGCGGTGGGTCGCTTCGTGCGGGCCCGGCGACGGGGCGAGACCGCCTCGATCTTCCTGCCGAGCGTGCCGGTGCTGCTGCAGCTCGCCGCCGAACTGGAGGTCGAGCGCGACCACGCCCTCGACCGCCCCAGCAAGGACGACGAGGAGTGGAACCCGGAGGACGCCCTCGTCGAACAGGCGAACCGCGCGGAGAAGGCCTCCGACGACCTGACCCGCCAGGGGTTCCAGGCCCTGGACGCCCAGGCCACCTTCGACCGGGTGCTGTTCGACAAGCAGGAGTTCGGCACCGAAGCCGCGGTGGGCAGCGAGGAGGAGCAGGACTTCCTCGGCATCCCGGGGTTGCTCGAGCCGGACCAGGTCGCGGTGCTGCTGCGCCAGCGGCAGGCGGACCAGATCGCGAACCGCCGCCGCTCCCGCTCGGGGGGCTCGCCCGCCTCGGGGGCCCGCTCCGGTGCCGCCACGGGCCGGGGCGGCTCACGCGGGGACGACGGCTCCCCGGGGCACCGGGGTGGCGGGGCCGGGGGGGACGTTGTCCCCGGGGCGGGAGGTCACCGCGAGGTGGCCGCCCTGCGCAAGGAACTCCACGCCCTCGTCGGCGCGTGGGCCCGGCGGACGGGTCAGCCCCACGCCACGGTGCACGCCCAGCTGCGGCGGACCTGTGGGGGCAGCGAGGTCCCTCTCGCCAGTGCCGGAGAACTCGGACAGCGCATTGCCACCCTGCGCCAGTGGTTCGTCGGCCAGAGCCGTCCACCGGCCTGAGCTGTTCGCCCCGGCCGACCCTCACCTCCTGCGCCCAGGGGGCCCGACGACCCTCGCCGGGGCTCCCTGATCCGCTCCGGGAGCGTCCCGGTGCTCACCACGCGCCGGAGGCGAGCCGCCGGATCCGGTCCACGCGGTCCTGCAGCCAACTCTCGGGCAACCGGGGCCGGTCGATCGCGAGCTGGCGCAGCACCATGCGCAGGTACCGGCCGCGCTCGTCCTCGCCGGAGGGCCCGAAGGCCTGCTCGGCGAACTCCAGGCAGCCGTCGTAGTACCGGCACAGGGCAGCCGGGTCCTCCTCGAGCGCGCTCGCGAGCCACAGGTTCACCAGCGAGTTGGCCGCCGAACGCGTGCCGTCCTCCACGCTGTGGTGGAAGGTGACCACCGCCTCCGGGAACCGGTCCGCGAACGGGTCGGCGAGATGCGCGAGGACGTCCACCCGCCGGTCGCAGACGAAATGGCTGTGTCCGCGGATGTCCTCAGGGCTGTGCACCGCCCAGCTCAGCGAGCCGGACGCGCAGGGCCCGGCCGGCTCGGCCGGGCCGGCGACGGCCTCGTGGTAGCTCCAGCGCAGGTCCAGGTCCGGGCTGGGATCGGGACCCTGCCCCTGGTCGCCGGCGGCCCGGTCGGTGAAGGTGACCCGCACGTCGCGCTGGCCGTCGGACCAGGTGCGCTCCACCCGCAACAGGCCGAGCAGGCCGGCCCAGCTCTCCGCGGGCAGCCGGGCCCGCCAGAGCAGAGCGAGTCTGCGCCAGCGGAACGGCAGGTCCTCCTCACGGGCGAAGAGTTCGCACCCCCGGACCTGCCCGTCGAGCGCGACCAGCAGGATCAGCAGGTTGCAGGCGTAGGTCGCGGGCCGGGCCGTGGCGTCGAGTCCGCGGGGCAGGTACCCGGCGAACCGGTCCGCCGCGCGGGGTTGCAGCGCCTGGTGGAACAGGTCCAGCAGCGGCTCGCGCAGCAGGGCGCGCTGCTCGGGGGACCACGCGGCCATCAGGTCGCGCAGCGAGCGCACCGCGGTGGCCCGCATGGTCAGGGGGGCGAACGAGAGGAGCGCGTGCAGGAACGCGTCGTCGATCTCCTCGGCCCGTTGCCGGTGACGGCGGAAGGCGACCTCGCGGGCCAGGTCCGCCAGCTCCCGCGCGACCAGGCGGGCGAGCAGGTACTCCCCGAACGTCGCGTGCAGGAACTCGAAGGTGTGCAGGGCCTGCCCGTCGCGGTGCGCCCCGCTGCGGTGCACGAAGAAGAACCGGCCCAGGGCCCGCTCGCCGGCGGTCAGGTCGGCCCGCAGCCCGGCGCGCGACCGGGCGCGGTCGGGCCCGCCGAGCAGGGCGGTGAGATCGCGGTCGAGTTCCTGCTCGCTCACCCACTGCCGGCGCCGGTTGAACATGGCGAACGCCACCACCGACAGGCGCAGCAGCTCCCGTTCCACCTGGTGCGTGAAGTCCTCGTCCGGCAGCTGCCGGTGCTCCTTGCCGACCTCGCGGGCGGCGAAGCGCCACAACAGCCGCTCGTACAGCTCCGCGTGCGTCAGACCCCGGCCGAGCTGCTGCAGGGCGTTGCCGTCGGAGTCGTAGAGCGCCAGCATCATGAGCAGCAGCGGCTGGGAGGCCAGGTCCGCGCTGGCCAGCACCGCATCGGCCGGCAGCGGGTGCAACCCGCGCTCGGCGAACACCGCCTCGTTCACCCCGTTCCAGCACACCAGCCACTGCTCCACATGCTCGCGGCGGAAGGGCTCCAGCCGGATCGCCACCGTGCCGGGGGTGCACCGGGCCCGGTCGGCCACCGCGGTGCGGCTCGTGACCAGCACCGCGACCGGGCGGCCGAGCGCCTGCTCCCGTTGCTGGAACGTGGCCACCCGCTCGAGGTAGTCGGTCTGGTGGACGCCGGTCGCCTGGAGCAACTCGTCGAAACCGTCCAGGAGCACGACCGGCAGCGCACCCCCACCCGTACGGGCCAGCTCCGGCCAGCTGAGCTGCTCGCCGGTGGCGGCCCGGATGGCGTGCTCGATGTGGGTCTGCAGGTCGGCGTCCGCGGGCACGTCCCGCAGGACCACGCGGATCACGAGGAACTCCCGGGCGGGCAGCCGTGCGGCCAGCACCCGGGTGAGCACCGACTTGCCCGAGCCGGGTTGTCCGAGCACGAGCAGGGGCGAACGGGTGGACCGGGCGCTGGTCAGGTAGCCGGCCAGGAAGTGCTCGAGGTCGCTGCGGACGGCGTGGGCGCGCCACCAGCGCTCGGAGATCAGGTCCTCGGACGAGCTCACCTCGGCGGCCCGGTAGTCGGGACTCACGTAGGCCTCGCCGAGCTGCGGCAGGCACACACCGGGTGGGACGTCGCCCGAGGTCAGCACGGGTCGGACGAGTTCCTGACGGTACGCGTGGGCCAGCGCCTCCCGCCGCGCGTCCGGGGTGCCCTCACCGGCGAGTTCCTCGACGAGCCGTTCGAGTCGTTCCAGCCCGAGCGACACCTCCCGCACCGCCTCGCGGGTGCTCCGGTGGTCGAGCCGGTGCGCCCAGAACGCCACTTCGGGCACCTGGGTCGCCAGCCGGGCGAACGCCTCCTGGTAGCGCCGCACCGCTCGGTCCGGGGCCTCCTCGACCAGCAGTCGGGTGGCGTCCGTCCGCGCCGTCTCGTCCAGGTCGTCCCAGGGCGCGAGCCCCGACAGCAGGGTGACCAGGTCGCCGGACAGCCCGCGGTAGAAGCCGCGCACGGCGTGCACGCCCTCCTCGAAGGGGCACTCCGGGGTGGGCATGGGAATCCGCGCCTTCAGGAGGGCGCGGGCGGTGGCGGCCAGCCGGTCGGCGGTGCGCGTACCGGTGGCGAGGCCGAGCTGGTCCGCGGGGGACAGCCGGGCGTCGTCCAGCCGGAACGGCAGGGGCAGCTCCGGCAGCGTCTCGAAGTAGGCGGAGACCACGAGCACCGCGTGCGCGGCGGCCAGTCGCTCGGTGCGGTCGAAGCGGGACAGGCCGCGCAGGCGGGCCAAGCCGTCGCCGACCAGCTGGTTGCTGAGGGCGGCGAGCTCGTTCTTGGGATCGAACAGGGTCAGCGCGAGCGGCGCACCGGCGGCGCCCGCGGCCAGGAGCACCCCGCCCAGCAACCGGTCGAGTGTCGCCACGGTGCGGCTGCGCCCACCGAGCAGGGTCACGGCGTCGGCATAACTGAGTCCGCGGAACACCGATGGCTCTCCGATCACCGGGGGCAGGTGGTCCCGGTGCGATGGCTGCACCGATCGGCCGGGATCGGCTCAGATCGTCGCACAGCGGGCCGGACCACCTGCCCCCGACGGGGTTCTCGCCCTGGGGCCGCCCTACTCGCGCACCACCTGCAGGGTGTCCAGGGTCGGGTCGGCGGCGTAGGCGATCCGGCCCCCCTCGTCCCGGGTCCGGACGAGGGATTCCAGCGCGGGCGCCGTGACCAGTTCGCCCGGCGCGAGCACCGGTACCCCCGGCGGGTAGGGCGCGACGAGCTCGGCGCTGATCCGGCCCACCGCCCGATCCGCCGGGACCGACTCGTGGGCGGCGAAAAAGGCCTCCCGCGGCGGGATCACGGTGCGCGCCTCGACGGTCCAGGCAGCGGCCGTGGCCGGTCGGCGGGCCGAGCCGCGGTGCCGTTCGACCGAGGCGGCGATCGCCTCGGTGAGGCGGTGCAGACTCGCGTCGTCGTCGGCCGGGGTGACCATGGCGATGATGGTGTCCCGGTCGGCGAGTTCGACCGGCAGCCCGGCCGCGATGAGGTCGTCCTCGACGTCGTGCCCGTGGGCACCGGTACCGGCGAACAGCACGACCAGCTTGGTCGGTTCCACGAGGGTCCCGTCCGGGAAATGGCCGGCCAGCACGTCGAGCCCGGGGACGGCGAGCAGCCGGCGTCGGGCGGCGTCGACGCGCTCGACCAGCGGCCCCCAGAGCCGGTCGCCGTCCCGGGCGAGCAGGGCACGAGCGGCATCGGCGCTGGCGAGGATCGCGCCGGACGGGCTGGTGGTGTGCGTGGCGTCGAAGGCGCGGTCGAGCCGGGCGGGGTCGATACCGATGCCTCCGCGCGCACGGGCAGCCGCGGGGGTGCGGGCCAGGACGAAGGCGGCCTGGCTGTGTGCCGGGAGCGCTTTGTGCGCACTGGTCACCATGGCGTCCGCGCCCGCGTCGAGGGGGTGCGCCGGCAGGTCCGGGTGGAAGCCGAGATGCGCTCCCCAGGCCGCGTCCACGACGAGCGGGATGCCGGCGGCGTGGGCGGCCTTGGCCTGGCCGGCGATGTCACCGACCCCGCCGACGTACGACGGGTCCCCGAGGAAGACGGCGCAGGCGTCAGGATGATCGGCCAGGGCGGCCTCGAGCGCGGGAACGGGCACCGAGGTGGGCATGCCACTCCGCTGGTCGATCCGCGGCCGGACCCACACCGGATGCAGTCCGGCCAGGACGAGTCCGAGCAGCAGGGACCGGTGCAGCGTGCGGGACACGACGACGGTGGCACCTGGTTCCCCGACCGCCAGGGCGAGGGCTTGGTTGCCGTGCGTGGAGCCGGCGACCGAGAAGCGGCACCAGTCGACACCCCACAACCGGGCGGCGCGCCGTTCGGCCTCGGCGAGGTAGCCGTACCGCTGCCGCACGGTGTCGAGTCCCCCGGACATGGCCAGGTCACCGTGGATGACGTCGCCGACGAGGTCGGTCCGTTGCTTGTGTCCCGGGATCACGAAGGCGTGGGAACGCCCGGAATCGATGTCCTCCTGCGCCCGGATCCAGGCGTCCAGGAGCGGTGCGTCGGCCCTCAGGCCGAGTGGATCGTGGTCGTGATGCATGCCTGATACGTCTCCCCGTGCGTGGATGTATCCCCGTTGGAGCCCTGTTCCTCCGGACGTGTGTCCGGCGTCCCGGAACTCGTTGCTGCAGGATAGGGCCGGGTCATCCCACGATTCGATGCTCGTGACCGGTCCGTGACCGCGGGGACGGGGCGCCCGGGCGTGTCGCGCGGGGAGTCAGGAACGCAGGTGTCTCCGGGAGGGGGAAGCCGGCACGAAGGTGCCTCGGGGAAGCCAGCACGGAGGCGTTCCGGGAAGAGCGACCCGGGTGCGTCGGGGGCGAGTTCACCCCTCCCGGCCCGGTGTCCGCCTCTGGGTCGGGCCGCTCTGGGGTCTCCAGGGCGGCCCGAGGCGGTGCTCGGCCGGTGGCGCTGGGGCCTGCGTGCCGGCCGTGGGGCTCAGCTGGCGGTGCAGGTGACGGTCGGGACGGTGTTGGTGCCGTTCCAGCTGGCCAGGAATCCGAAGCTGGTGTTCGCTCCGGCGCCCAGGGCACCGTTCCAGGACATGTTGGTCGCCGTGACCGCCGAGCCGCTGCTGGTCACGGTCGCGCTCCAGGACTGGCTGATCGTCTGACCGTTCGCGTACGTCCAGGCCACCTTCCAGCCACTGATCGCGCTGCTGCCCGCGGTCACCGTGACATTGCCCTGGAACCCACCGGTCCACTGACCCGTCACCGCGTACGCCGCCGTACAGGTCTTGCCCGCGCCGCCGCTGGTCGTGGTCGTCGTGGTGACCGGCTTCGTCGTCGTGGTGGTCGTGGTCGTGGTCGTGGTGACCGGACGTGTCGTCGTGGTGGTCGTGGTCGTGGAGACCGGCTTCGTCGTGGTGGTGGTCGTGGTGGTGACCGGGCGCGTCGTGGTGGTGGTCGTGGTGGTGGTGACCGGCTTCGTCGTCGTGGTGGTCGTGGTGACCAGTCCGGTGCCGGACACCCGGTACATGGCGATCGCGTGGCTGGGCACGGTGGCGCTGATCGTGCCGGTGCTCGTGGTCGCGGTGTGGGCCCAGAGGTCCCGCACCGAGTACGAGGAGGCGGATGCCAGGCCCAGGGCCGAGGTGGTGACGCTGATCGCCGCCGAGGAGGTGCCGCGGTTGAGCAGGACCACGGCGACCGATCCGTCGGACATGGGCTTGATCCAGACCTCCTGGTCCCCGTCGTCCCGGAGCCGGTAACCCGCGACGCCGCCCCAGTCCTGGTTCACGGCGATCACATCGGCATTGGTGAGCGTGGCGAGCGTGGTCGCCGACATCGTCCGCAGGTCGTTGCCGGCCAGGAGCGGCGCGTTGAGCAGGGCCCACAGGCCGAAGTGCGCCCGGGACTCGGCGTCGGTGAGCCCGCTGTTACCGACCTCCAGCATGTCGGGGTCGTTCCAGCCGCCGGGTCCGGCGTAGGTCTGCAGCGCGGCCTGGCTGTCCAGGATGTTCATCACCGAGCCCCAGTTGGCCTGGATGTCGCTCGTCGTCCGCCAGGAGTTGCCGACCGAGGCTCCCCAGGTCCAGACGCTCTCGTTGCCCCACTGGCACATCGCGAACAGGATCGGGCGCCCGGTGGCGGCCAACGCGTCGCGCATCGTCGTGTAGCGCTGCCGGTCGGTGAGACCACCGTGGTCACCGCAGTCGTCGTACTTGAGGTAGTCGATCCCCCAGGAGGCGAAGGTGTTCGCGTCCTGGGTCTCGTGGCCGAGGCTGCCGGGGAATCCGGCGCAGGTGGTGCTGCCGGCCTCACCGTAGATCCCCAGCTTGAGGCCCTTGCTGTGCACGTAGTCGGCGAGTGCCTTCATGCCGTTGGGGAACTTGTTCGGGTCCGGAACCAGGTTGCCGGACGAGTCACGGCTCGTGGTGGACCAGCAGTCGTCGATGTTCACGTACTGGTACCCGGCCGCGGCCATCCCGTTGGAGACGAGGGTGTCCGCCATCTGACGGATCAGCGAGTCGCTGACCGAGCAGCCGAAGGTGTTCCAGTCGTTCCAGCCCATTTGCGGGGTCCGGGCGAGACCGTTGTCGAGGGCACGGGCCGGGCCGGTGGCGACGGCGAGACCGAGCGGTACCGCGAGGGCGGCAAGGGCGAGGGTGAGTACGAGGCGCCAGGGAGTGCGCACGGATTCCTCCTTCGGAGGGGCGGTCCGGCTCATCCGGCCGCGCGAGGCCGGCACGACCGACCCGGACTGAAGCGTGCCAATAGAAGTGAGGTGGGTCTGCCGTGTCAAGTCCTGATTGCGCGGGAGTTCCCATGCGATGGCTCACCGCTCCGTCACCCGGACGGCTCTGTCATCGATCTGCTCGGCCCGAACGCGGCATCGGGATCACGGTGACCACTGAACCCGGGCAAGGCGCATGACGAAGTTATGAGGGATACGGCAGGCTGTGCCCGCAGATCCGGCGATGAGCGAGGCGTGAGTCAACGATGAGCGAAGAGAGAGCTCCGGGCTGGTACCCGGACTCGTCCGCACCGGGCTATGAACGCTGGTGGGACGGCGCCGTGTGGAGCGCGGTCACCCGACCGGCACCCCACCAAGCGGCACCGGCGAGCCCGCCTCCCCCCTCTGGCGTGGTCGGTCCTGGTGGGTTTCCGGTAGCTCCCGGGGCGCCGGCTCCGGCCCAGCCCGAGCCGGGCGCCTACCCGCCACCGGTCTCTCCCGCCGAGCCGACCACGCCCTACCCGGGCCAGGGTTACTCCCAACCCGAGTACCCCCAGGGATACCCGCAGCAGGGGTACCCGACTCAGGGCTACCCGCAGCAGGGGTACGGGCAGCAGAGTCCCCCGCAGCAGGGGTACCCGGCCCAGGGCTACCCGCAGTCCGGTTACCCGCAGCAGGGTTACCCGGTGCCCGGCTACCCCGTGCAGCCCTATCCCGGGCAGCCGTACCCCGGTCAGGGTTACGCCGCCGCGGGCTACTCGTACGACGGAAAGATCCTGGCCACTCCGGACGGTGATCTGCTCGGGAGCCGCGGGATGCGCCTGCTCGCCCGGTTCCTCGACGGGCTGATCACGAGCGCCCTCGGCATCGCCCTCGGCTTCTACTTCCTGCACACCATGTGGCACGAGTTCAAGCTGTGGCTCGACCTCGAGAAGCTGCGCCCGGAGGGGGAGAGCCCCGACACCAGCCTGTTGCTGAACGACGGCGCGTTCACCCACGCGCTCTACTCCTTCATCGGGATCTACCTGCTCGTGGGCATCCTCTACGAGGTGCTGCTGCTGGCCTTCCGCGGTGCCACGCTGGGCAAGATGATGTGCGGGCTCAAGGTCCGGCGCTGGGAGCATCCGGGGCGCCTCGGCTGGTGGGCCCTGCTGCGCTGGGTCGGCTCCAGCCTGATCGGCATGGTGCCCAACGTGGGAGGGATCTACTCCCTGCTGGACAGCCTCTGGTGCCTGTGGGACGGGCGTCGGCAGTGCCTGCACGACAAGATTGCCGGGACGGTCGTGGTGACCACCCGGGGTTGGCAGGGGCCGAGCAGCCGCGGCGCCAGGACGGGTGCAGTTCCTCCGGGCGGTGGTGCTTCCTGGCCTCAGGGTCCGGGCACGCACTCGTACTGATCGACCGCATCGCCCGGCCGGTCTCTCCCGCTGAGGAGCGACCGGCCGGGCGCCTGTCCCGTGCCCCTGCCGATCCCCGGCCCCGCCGGTCGTCGTTACCCGGCCCCGCCGGTCGTCGTTACCCCAGCAGGCCGAGCGCCTGCAGCCGGTCCACGGTCCCCGCGAGATCGCGCACGTCCGCGGTGGCCAGGAACGAGCGCACCACGGCGGCATCCGCATCGCTCATCCGACGGGTCGCCGCGAGCAGGGGCGCTTCCACCCGGCTGGCCAGGATCGTGGCGAGCTCCGCCACGAGCGCCCCGTTGAGCGCGGCTCGCACCGCGCAGAGCATGTTGAGCAGCCCCAGGTTCTCGCCCTCGGTGACCGCAGGCCACAGCCCTCGGCCCAGGGCGAGCGTGACATCGCGGTCCACCGCCCGCCGCAGCAGCCCGGCGGTCCCCTCGACGTCCGGCGGCCAGGACTCCTGCCCGGAGCCGTCCTCGGAGCCGTCCTGCGAGCGCGTCCGGTCGCCGGCGGCTCCGGGGATCAGCAGCACGTTCTCGGCGCCGTCGTCCGCGATGAGGTCGAGTGCGGCCTCCCAGCCCTCGCCGGGGTCCAGCCCGATCCAGGCCGGCACCGAGAAGTCCAGCCGGTCCAGCAGGTCGTCCACCGCCGCGGCGGGCTCGTACTCCTGGCCGAGTGCGATCCGCACCCCGACGAGCTCGGCGTGGTCGTCGGCCAGCAGCAGGTCACGCCCGATCCGGAGCGCGTCCAGGGCGCCGGGTCCCCACGCCGTCAGCACCACCGGCAGGCCGTGATCGGCGGTGGCCAGCTCCGGGGCCACCGCCGCCAGCGCGCCGGCCGGAAGTACCAACGGTCCGAGCAGTTCCGCATGAGGTCCGGCACGGTGCGCGCGGTGCCGTTCGAGCAATGTGCCCGCCGAGCCGTCGAGCTCGGGGGCGTCCGCTAGCAGTCGCTCGAAGAGCACGAGACTGGCTGCGCCCTGGCCGGGGTCGTCGTCCGCGCCGGGCAGGCCCGGCAGGGTGTCCGCACTGGTCACCTGTTCACCTTCTCGCATCCGGGGCGCGGTGTGCGCGGGGGGACCGGCCTCGCTCCGCCTGGTGCTGCTCAGGCAAGGATCTCGCTCAGCCCCGCACCACCGGCTCGCCGAGCACCTCGACCCCCGCCGCGCACAACGCCTGCACCGCGGTCGCGGTGGTCCCGGCCGCCACACCGGCGGTGAGTTCCGCGAGCACCCGGGTGTGCAGGCCCTCCCGGACGGCGTCCAGGGCGGTCGCCCGCACGCAGTGGTCGGTGGCGATCCCCACGACGTCCACCGCGTCGATGCCGTGGGCCCGCAACCAGTCGCCCAGGCCCACCCGGGTGGTGGGGTCCTCGCCCGCGGTGCTGCCCTCGAAGCCCGAGTAGGCGGCGGAGAACGCGCCCTTGGTGAACCAGGCCGACACGTGCTCGGTGCCCAGCGCGGGGTGGGTGGCGGCGCCGCGGCTGCCCGCGACGCAGTGCGCCGGCCAGGAGTCGACGAAGTCGGGCTGGTCGGCGAAGTGCGGTCCCGGGTCCTCGTGCCAGTCCAGGGTGCCGACGACCGCCGCGTACGCACCGGCGTCCCGGGCCAGCAACTCGCTGATACCTGCGGCGACGGCAGCGCCACCGGCCACGGCCAGCGATCCGCCCTCGCAGAAGTCGTTCTGCACGTCCACGATGATCAGAGCGCGGTTCACGGCTGTCCTCCTGTCGTGCGCGGGGCGGGCTCACCTGCCGTGCGTGAGCCGGCCCCACCTGTCGGGTGTGGGGCGGCCTCTCCTGTCCTGCCCGGGGCGGATCGGGGGACGACGTCGCCGACGATTCCGTCACGGTCCGGCCAGGGGGCGGCCGCCAGATAGCGGGACTCGACCAGGGTGGGAATGGCCGGTTCCCCGCGGGACAACTTGTGCGCGGTGACCGGCAGCTCCGCGAACGAGATCCGGTGACGGTCCCGGGCCGCGGCCAGCGGTTCGGCCCCGACGACCTCGCCGTCACGCACCAGTACCCGCAGCAGCTCGCGGTCGCCGTCCTCGGGGGTGGGCGGTCCACCGAGCCCGATCACCTCGGCGACCGCACGGTTCTGCTCGTCCCGCCGGCGCACGGCCCACTTGCGACCGCCGATGCTGGTCTTGTCCAGGCTGCGCTTGGCCACGGGCACCAGCTCACCGCTCGGCGCCTCACGCGCCACGAGCTTGTAGACCAGACCGGCGGTGGGCGCACCCGAGCCGGTGACCAGACAGGTGCCCACCCCGTAGGTGTCCACCGGGGCCGCCGCGAGCGCGGCGATCGCATGCTCGTCGAGGTCGCTCGTGACGACGATGCGCGTGTTCCGGGCACCGAGCTCGTCGAGTTGCCGGCGCACCGCGTAGGCCTGTTCGAGCAGGTCACCGGAGTCGATCCGGACCGCGCCGAGGCCAGTGCCGGCTGCCTCCACCGCGCGTCGCACGCCGGTCGGCACGTCGTAGGTGTCCACGAGCAGGGTGGTGCCGGGGCCGAGCGAGGCCACCTGGGCGGCGAACGCCTCCCGCTCGTCGTCATGCAGCAGGGTGAACGCGTGCGCGGAGGTGCCGATGGTGGGGATGCCGTAGCGACGTCCCGCCTCCAGATTGCTGGTGCCCGCGAATCCCGCCAGCCAGGCCACACGAGCCGCGGCGACGGCAGCCTCCTCGTGGGTGCGCCGTGAGCCCATCTCGAGGCAGGGGCGTCCGTGCGCCGCGGTGACCATGCGGCTGGCGGCGGCGGCGATGGCGCTGTCGTGGTTGAGCACGGACAGCGCGAGCGTCTCCAGTAGTACCGCCTCGGCGAAGCCTGCCTCCACGGTCAGGATCGGGGACCCGGGCAGGAACGTCTCGCCCTCCCCGTAGCCGAGGACGTCACCGCGGAACCGGTACCGGGCCAGCCAGTCGAGGGTGTCGCGGTCGACGACTCCGCGGCGGGACAGCTCGGAGAGCTCGTCGTCCCCGAACCGGAAGGAGCCCAGGGCGTCGAGCAACCGCCCGGTGCCGCCCACGACGCCGTAACGCCGCCCGTTCGGCAGCCGTCGCGCGAAGACCTCGAAGACGCAGCGACGTGCGGCCGCTCCGCTGCGCAGTGCCGCCTCGATCATGGTCAGCTCGTAGTGGTCCGTGAGGAGCACCGCCGAGCGCGGCGGTGCACGGTCCGGGGCCGGGGACGGCGCCGACACGGAACCGTCGGGGGACGGCGCCGACGACGGCGGAGCGCCGGCCGGGTACTGCCCGGATGGGGGACTGCCGGGGGTCGGGGCGGGCGGGAGATCACCGTCCTGGGCTGCGCTCACACGGGGCAGGGTAGCCGGGGCCCTGCGGGCGGCGTGGCCCTGCGGGTGCGGCACACGGGGGACCGGGAAGAGCACCGGGGCGGTGGCGGGCCCTCCCGGAGCCATGGCCGTCCGGCACGGCACGGGCGGTGCAGCCTGGCACCTGGACGGGCGTGGTGGCACGAGTCCCGAGGGGCGAGGTGGCATGAGTTCCGAGGGGTGGGTCGGCACGAGTACCGGTGGGTGGACGGGAACGGTACCGGGGTGGGCCTGGGCGGAGGATCCGCGACGGGCGCTGCCGGAGCACGTGGCGCGGTGCGGCGGTCCGGTCGAACTAGAGTGGGCCCGGTGAGCGTGGCTCCGGTCGAGGTCGAGCGACCCGACGTCGACGAGACCGCGGCCGTCGACGTCCCGTGGGTCACGGTCGTCTGGAACGACCCGGTGAACCTGATGTCCTACGTGACGTACGTGTTCCAGACCTACTTCGGGTATCCCCGGGCGAAGGCCGAGCGGCTCATGATGGACGTGCACGAGAAGGGCCGGGCCGTGGTGTCCAACGGTTCGCGTGAGGAGATGGAGCGCGACACCGAGGCCATGCACGAGTACGGCCTGTGGGCCACGTTCCAGAAGGACCGGTGATGTCCCGGGTGTTCCGGTTCCGTGACGGTCGGGTCGAGGTGTTCCTCGATCCCGACCACCGTGCACTGCTCGCGACCCTCCTGGGTGAGGTCGACCGGATGCTGGACGACGGCGGGGGCCCGGCGCCGGACGACGACCCGCTGGTCGCGCTCACAGGTCTGCGGCTGAGCCCCGAGGACCTCGTGGCCGCCGACGACCATCCCGTCACCTCGCCCGAGGACCCGGCCGTGGCCAGGCTGCTGCCGGACGGCAATCGCGAGGACCCGGCCCTGAGCGAGGAGTTCCGCCGGCTCACCGAGCACGGCCTTCGCACCCGCAAGCGGGCGGCTCTGCGTTGCGCCCGCGAGGCGCTGGGCGGTCCCGGCACACCGGTGCGGCTCGACCTGACCGAGGCTGAGGCGTTGGTCAAGGGTTTGACGGACGTCAGGCTCGTGCTCGCCGACCGGCTCGGTGTGCGGACCGACGAGGACGCCGAGCGTCTGCACGACGAGGTCGTCTCGGCCCGTGCCCCCGACAGCCCGCGCCTGGCCTTCGCGGGTCTCTACGACGTGCTGACCTGGTGGCAGGAGAGCCTCATCGAGGTGCTCGCCACTCCGCCGTCGTCCGGACATCGCGGGCACCGTCGTCCCGGTTCCCGGCCGGAGTGACGCGGGTTCCCGACCGGAATGGCGCGGGCCGCCAAGGGGTCCCCGTCTCCGGTTCGCTGCGCCGGATCCTCCCGCCGGTCGGGACGAATCCTCCCGCCGAGAGCGCGAATTCTTGCCCGGAGTGACCGGATCCTGCGAGGCGTGACCAGATCGTCGTGATCCAGAAGTGTCGAGGGGCACAGGCCTTTCGGGCCGCCATGAGCGTTCCGTCGTCGTAGGCTCACGCTCGTGGTGGACGCTCCGGTAGGCATCCTCGATTCCGGCGTCGGCGGGCTGACCGTCGCGCGGGCCATCCTCGACCAGCTCCCGCACGAGCCGATCGTCTACGTGGGGGACACGGCTCACGGACCGTACGGTCCCAAGCCGATCGCCGAGGTCCGGCACCACGCCCTGGACGTGATGGACCGGTTGGTCGACTCCGGCGTGAAGATGCTGGTCATCGCCTGCAACGCGGCCAGCGCGGCGACGCTGCGGGACGCCCGCGAGCGGTACGACGTGCCCGTGGTCGAGGTGATCCAGCCTGCGGTGCGGCGGGCCGTCGCGGCCACGCGGAGCGGGCGGATCGGGGTGATCGCGACCCGGGTCACCGTGGCCTCACGGGCCTACGAGGACGCCTTCGCGGCCGCGCTCCAGCTCCACCTGACGATCCAGCCCTGTCCCCGGTTCGTGGAGTTCGTCGAGCGCGGGATCACGAGTGGTCCCGAACTGATCGAGACCGCCCACGAGTACCTCGATCCGGTGCGGGAGGCAGGCGTGGACACCCTCGTGCTCGGCTGCACCCACTACCCCCTGCTCACCGGGGTGATCTCCCTGGTGATGGGGGAGGAGGTCACGCTCGTGTCCAGTGCCGAGGAGACCGCCAAGGACGTTTACCGGACCCTGGTCGCACACGGTCTGGAACGTGGGGCCGGGCGTCTGGCTCCCCGGCACCGGTTCCTGGCCACCGGGGATCCCGCGTCGTTCGCCCGCCTCGCCGGTCGTTTCCTGGGACCGGAGGTCACCGAGGTCGAGCCCGCGAGTATCTACGCGTGAGCGGGGGACCCAGGTGAGGCTGACCGTCATCGGCTGTTCCGGCTCCTTCCCGGGACCGGACTCGCCGGCCTCCTGCTATCTCCTCGAGGTCGATGTGCCGGGTGCGGATCGGCCGTACCGCGTGCTGCTCGACCTGGGCAACGGTGCGCTCGGTGCGCTCCAGGCCGTCCTCGCGCGGCAGGGGACGGTGCCGCCGGGGCTGGTCGAACTCGACGCGGTGCTGCTCAGTCACCTGCATCCCGACCACTGCCTCGACCTGTGCGGGCTGTACGTGGCGCTCAAGTACCACCCGAGCGACCCGGCGCGCGGCCTGCTGCCGGTCTACGGGCCCACGGGCACGCTCGCTCGACTGGTCGACGGGTACGGAACGGAGTCGAGCGGCTCGCTCACGGAGGTCTACGCCGTCCACGAGTGGCAGGACGGCGGGGAGCTCACGCTCGGGCCGTTGCGGGTGCACGCCCACCGGGTCGCGCATCCGGTGGAGTCGTACGGGCTGCGCCTGGAGCACGACGGGCGGGTGCTCGGCTACACCGGGGACACCGACACCTGCCCGGGAGCGCTCCGGGTCGCGGAGGGCGCCGACCTGCTGCTGGCGGACGCGTCGTTCGTGGAGGGCCGGGACACCGTGCGTGGCGTGCACCTGACCGGCCGGCGGGCCGGGGAGGTCGCCCGGGACGCCGGAGCCGCGCGCCTGGTGCTCACGCACATCCCGGTCTGGACCGACCCGGGCACCGTGCACGAGGAGGCCAGGGCGGTGTTCCCGGGACCGGTCGAGCTGGCCGGTCCGGGGCGGACCTACGAGGTGTGACCTCGGCCTGGTCGTGGCCCCGTTCCTGTCCCTGCCCGCTCGGCTGCGCCCGCCCGCTTCCCGTCCTCCCCTGGGCGTTCGAGTGAGGAGCCCGCCCGGGGCCGGGCTGGATAGGCTGCGTGGTTGTGTCCGATCTCGCTCCGGGACAGCTCCCGGCCACCGCCACCGACCTGTCCCGCCCACGGCCTGACGGCCGCCGTCCAGAGAACCTGCGATCGGTACGGATCACCCGCGGCTGGCTCGACCACGCCGAGGGCAGCGTGCTCGTCGAGTTCGGCGCCACCCGGGTGCTCTGCGCGGCCAGCTTCACCGAGGGCGTGCCGCGGTGGCGGCGTGGTTCCGGGGAGGGCTGGGTGACCGCGGAGTACGCGATGCTCCCGCGGTCCACCAACACCCGCAGCGATCGCGAGTCGATCAAGGGTCGGGTGGGTGGCCGCACCCATGAGATCTCCCGGCTCGTCGGGCGCTCGTTGCGGGCGGTGGTCGACACCCGTGCCCTGGGCGAGAACACGATCGTGCTGGACTGCGACGTGCTCCAGGCGGACGGCGGCACGCGGACGGCGGCGATCACCGGGGCCTACGTGGCGCTGGTCGACGCGGTCGAGTGGGCGCGGCGCAAGGGTCTGATCCGGGCCAAGGCCAAGCCGCTGCTCGGGTCGGTCTCCGCCGTGAGCGTGGGGGTGGTCGGCGGGATCCCGGTGCTGGACCTCTGCTACGCCGAGGACGTGAAGGCCGGGACGGACATGAACGTCGTCGTCACGGGCGACGGCCGGTTCATCGAGGTGCAGGGTACGGCGGAGGGAACGCCCTTCGACCGGGCCGAGCTGGACCAACTGCTCGACCTGGCGGTGTTCGGCTGCGGAGAGCTCGCCCGGGTGCAGCAGGAGGCCCTGGACGGCGATGCTCCCGGGTCCGGCGGGGTTCAGGGGGTCGGCGGCGTGCAGGGAACCGGCGTGGCGCTCGGCACCGGTGCCGCCGTGGAAGGTGCGCGATGAGCGAGCCCGCGAGCGTGGTGCTGGCCACCCGCAATGCGCACAAGGTGGCCGAGCTGGGCCGGATCCTGCTCGCCGAGGGCCTCGACGACGTGCGGATCGTCGGCGTGGACGCCTTCCCCGACGTGCCTGAGGTCCCCGAGACGGGCACCACCTTCGCGGCGAACGCGCTGCTCAAGGCGACCGCGGTGGCCGAGGCGGTGGGGCGGCCCGCGGTGGCCGACGACTCCGGTCTGTGCGTGGACGTGCTCGGCGGTTCGCCCGGTGTCTTCAGCGCCCGGTGGTGCGGCCGTCACGGGGACGACCAGGCCAACCTGGACCTGCTGCTCGCCCAGCTCGGGGACGTCCCCGACGAGTACCGTGCCGCGCAGTTCGTCTGTGCCGCGGCGCTCGCGCTGCCGGACGGGCGCACCCGTGTGGTCGAAGGTGTCCTGCGGGGCAGCCTGATCCGCTCCCGTCGCGGCACCAACGGCTTCGGCTACGACCCGATCTTCCTGCCCGACGGCGGAACGCGGACCACGGCCGAGCTCTCGGCCCTAGAGAAGGACGCGATCTCGCACCGAGGCCGCGCCATGCGCGCCCTGGTGCCGGTGCTGCGCGAACTGGTCGGCTGAGCGGATTCACGAATCATCTCTGCACGTGCAGAGATGATTCGTGAATCTCATCATGGATCTCCTGCCCGCCGACACCACAGGTGCAGCCAGGACGAGCGCGAGACGGACCATGAATTGATCTTGTGTCGGCTCTCCCCGTCGTCTGCGCCTTGGTGATCGGCGTGTGGTCGGTGGGCTCACGCCCAGGAGGGGCCCGAGAGCCAGCCACCGGCCAACCCGGTGCCAGCTATCGGCGACGACCTGGCGCCTTCAACCGCGGACAGCCACAGTCCGGGAGCCCTCCGGACTCGTGAACCCGCCGACCGCCGTCATGGATCGGCACGGTCCCTGGACCCACGAGCTCGGCCAGGTTCCGGTGCCACGAGATGCCTGGAGACACGGATCAGAGTCCAGGGTCTCCCGGCGTCGACTGGCCCTCATCTCCTGGACGGCGGCCTACCGCGGGCCTGGGGCCTGCGTGGGGCTTTGCGATGTCCCGCGCCTGGCTCGCCAAGACTCTGGAGCCGTCAACGAGTTCCGCGCCGAACTCGAATCACGGGGATACCCGAAGGCGTAGAAGACCAGCTTCTCCCGAGGGTGCCGACACGTCCTGTGGGACGGGAGAAATCGCTCTCGGAACCTGATCGTGGTCACCTGCAGGTCTGTCGCGCGCCCGGCCCACGGCCCACGCGCCGCTGAGCCCCAGGTGTGGCGGGACATGGTCGGTGGAGGGAAACGCGCCCACGGCCACCCCCGGCACGATGATCAACGGGGATTGGGTGCTGGTCCGCGTCGCCAGCAAGAGTCGGAACCCCGGTGATGTGGCCGCAAGGGCCAGGGATCGCTCCGGGGTGTTCATTGATGACAGCAGGTGGTCGCCGCGCCACGATGTCCACCATGGATCCCGCCTGGGCGCCCATCAGCAGCAGACGCCCCGATCACGGATGCTGACGCCGCCAGGGAAGCCGGGCGCTGAGCCGGGGACCCGAGGATGTGTGGCTACCGGATTCCGCCGAACCTGGACGATCTGGCCGATTCCCTGGTCTGTGCGGATCGTGATGCAGCGGGTGGACACCATGGCGGGTAGCGACCTCGTGCCGGGCACGGGTGAGAGAGCGTGACCGCCCCGGGCCCCGTGGATTGATCCACATGCTGTGCGGGTGCCGCCGCCTCATGCTGGGAAAATGACCAGCGGCCCGCTGCCGGGTGTGCCCGGTCGGTGGCGAAGGCGCACCCATCGGCTGCGTGCACTGATCCCCGGCAGAGCCTCCTCCCGCTCGGCGGAGAGCGGTGCCGACCTGAAGGATCCGGGGTCGCCGCCACCCGGCGGGACGACGGTGCGTTCCGATTCCTGGCTGCGCCCCGGAGCGGGCTCGGTCGGTGCCGGCCCGGCCGCGCTCCTGGGCCTGGGCGCGGTGGCCGCGGGACTGGGGATCGGTCAGCTTGCGGCAACCTTCGGGGCAGCGGCGTCCTCGCCCGTGCTCGCGGTGTCCGCCGTCGCGGTGGACCTGACCCCGAGGTGGCTCAAGGAATTCGCGACGTCCACCTTCGGCACCCGGGACAAGGCGGTGCTGCTCGGGGTCGCGCTCGCCGTCGTGGCCCTGCTCGGGGCGGCGGTAGGGGTCGTGGCGGCGCGGTCGCGGGTGCTGGGCGGGGTCCTGCTCGCGGGATTCACCGCGCTGGGCATGGCCGCGGCCTTGAGTCGCCCCCCTGCCGGGCCGTCCTGGGCATTGCCGAGCGTGCTGGCCGGTCTGGTCACCGGCGGGCTGTTCCTGGGGACGCTTGCCCGCCTGGCCGGTGAGCTGTCGTCGGGCCTCGCCCGGCGTTCGGGGGACCGGCGTGCGGCGGAGGGCCCTGATCGGCGGGCCGTGCTCCGGGTCGCGGGAGGCGCTGCCGTGCTGGGCCTGGCCGGGGCGTTGGCGGGGCGCGGTGTCGCGATGTTGCGGGGCGGGGTCTCGGCCGCGCGGGCGGCACTGCGGTTGCCCGCGCCGGCCAGCTCGGCGCCGTCCGCCGCCGGGGCGACCGAGGTGGGGGTGCCGGGAGTGGTGCCGTTCCTCGTCCCGAACCGGCGCTTCTACCGGATCGACACCGCGTTGGTGGTGCCGCAGGTCTCTCCGGACTCGTGGCGGCTGCGCGTCCACGGCATGGTTGCCCGAGAGGTGGTGCTGACCTGGGCGGAGCTCCTGGCGGGTCCACTGGTCGAGCGGGACCTCACCCTGGCCTGCGTCTCGAACCCCGTGGGCGGTGACCTCGTCGGCAACGCCCGGTGGCTCGGTCTGCCTCTGGCCCCCCTGCTGCGACGGGCAGGTCCGGCCGCGGACGCCGACATGGTCCTGTCCACCAGTGTCGACGGCTGGACGGCCGGAACGCCCCTGGCAGTGCTGCTGGACGGCCGGGACGCGTTGCTGGCCGTGGGGATGAACGGCGTCCCGCTGCCCGTCGAGCACGGGTTCCCGGTGCGCCTGGTGGTCCCGGGGCTCTACGGCTACGTGTCCGCGACCAAGTGGGTGGTGGACCTGGAGGTCACCCGGTTCGATCGGGCCGAGGGCTACTGGACCCCGCGGGGGTGGTCGCCCCTGGGGCCGGTGAAGACGTCCTCGCGGATCGACGTGCCCAGGGACGGCGACCGACTGCGCCCGGGACGAGTGCCGGTGGCGGGCGTCGCCTGGGCTCAACATCGTGGTGTGCGATCGGTGCAGGTGCGGGTGGACGACGGGCCCTGGCAGGAGGCACGCACGGCGGCGGTGCCCAGTGCGGACACCTGGCGCCAGTGGGTGCTCGACTGGCAGGCGACGTCCGGCAGCCATGCCCTGAGCGTGCGGGCGGTGGACGGGCCCGGCGCGGTGCAGATCGGCGAGCCCACGGACGCGGCTCCGGACGGCGCCACCGGCTGGCACACGATCACCGTGCACGTGGGCTGACGACCCTCCCCGTTCGCTCCGGGAGGTAACCCACCGTCCCGGGTGCTCTCCCGTTCCCTGCGTGCTCCCGGTTCCCCGTGTGTCCCCTGTCCGTTGTGTGCCCCCTGCCCCTGCGTGCTCCCCTCCGTCCCGGGGGCGGCATGCCCCTCGGCGTCCGGGGAACAGGTTCGGGCGTCCACACGGTCAAGCTGCTGGTACCCCGTCCCGATGTCTCACGAGGAGGCGACAACCACCCGCGGGAGGTCGATCTGCATGCCGTCGGGCCGGGGACGCCTCGTCGTGGTCGTGGTGTCCGGGTTGGACTCCTACCAGGAGTCGCTGCTCGCGGGCATCGGGCGGGTACTCGAGGACGAGGGCTACGCGGTGGCCGTCTACGCCATCGAAGCACTCATGGCGGATCTGCCGGAGCAGTTGGACTGCCTGATCGCGCACTGTGCTCCGGCCGGTCTGATCACCACGGTGGCCGTGCGACCCGAGCAGGAGCAGGAACTGCAGCGTGTGGCCGCCGAACGGGGTGTCCCGACCGTGCACCTGGCCCAGGACCTGCCGGGGCAGACCTGTGTCCGTGCCGACAATGTCCAGGGGATGCGGGCCCTGATGGCCCATCTGCTCGACGAGCACGGCTCGCGCATGCCCGCCCTCGTGCGCGGGATGTCGCACCAGGTGGACCACCTGGAGCGCGAGCAGGTGTTCCGGGAGGAACTGGCCCGTCGAGGGATCCCCGTCCACGAGGACCTGGTGATCGACGGCGAGGGGAATCGGGACGAGGGGTTCCGAGCCGTCCGTGCTCTGCTCGCCCGGCGGCGCGACCTGGACGCCGTGGTCACCGTGGACGACTGGACGGCGGCGTCCGCGCTGAGTGCCGTCACAGCGGCGGGGCTGCGGGTCCCCGAGGACGTCGCGGTGACGGGCTTCGACAACGCCCCGATCGCCGTGCTCACCTGGCCCGGCATCACCACGGTCGACCAGGACCTCGTGGAACAGGGAAGGGCCGCGGCGGCTGCGCTCCTCAGGCAGATCGGCGGTGCCCCCGGTGGGGAACATCTGCGGATGCCCTGCCGTGTGGTGCGCCGGGGGAGCACCTGGATCCCGGGGGACGAGGAGCGGGAGGCCCTGACCGCGGCCGCCGCCGACGAACTGTCGCGACTCACCAGGACACACCTGAGCGACCAGAACGCGCAGATCCGTCTCAGCCGCGAGTTGTTGCGGTGCCGGACCCTGGACGACGTGACCACGACCCTCGCGGCGGAGCTCGGGCCGTTGGGCGTGCGGCGGTGCTTCCTGGTGCTGCGCCCGGACACCGGTGGGGTCGCGGGGGCGTCGTCGGGGGCCCACCGGGTGGGACAGCTGCTCCTGGACTTCCGCGACGGCGCCACGCACCCCCTCGGTGCCGCTCGATTCCGGGACTGCCTGCTGCCCGGGTACCTGCACGATGAACTCACCCACGGGATGCTCTGCGTCGTCCGGCTCAGCGCCGGGGGCACCGACCTGGGCAACCTGATCCTGGAGTACCAACCCGGGGCGACACCCGTGGCAGAGACGCTGCGCCTGGACATCGGCAAGGCGATCAAGACGTGCCTGGACACCGATGAACTGCAGGGGACGGTCCTGCGGCTCCACGGGGAGATGGCCGAACGGCGGCGCATGGAGGCGCAACTGCGCCTGTCCTCGACCGTGTTCGACCAGGCTCCCGACGGCATCGCGATCGTGGACGCGCGGGCCCGCGTGCTCTCGTTGAATCCGTCGCTCGTCGCGGCGACCGGCTATCGCCTGCAGGATCTGGTCGGTCGACCGGTCAGTCTGTTGCGGCCGGGTCGCCAGGGGACGGACACGTACCGGGCGTTGCGCCAGGCCCTGGAACAGGACGGTTGCTGGGAGGGGGAGATGACCGTCCGACGCCGGGACGGGCAGGAGTTCCTCGCCCGGGTGAGTGTCTCCGTGGTGGGCGGGTCCGGGGCGCAGGTCGACCAGTACGTGATCATCTGCAATGACGTGAGTGAGCTGCGTCGCAAGGACGACTACATCGCGCACCTGGCCTTCCACGACGAGCTGACCGGGCTGCCGAACCGGGCCCTGCTCACCGACCGCCTGAACCACCGCATCGCGCTCGCGGAGCGGGAGGGGGACCGGCTGGGCGTCATGTTCGTGGACCTCGACCGGTTCCGGGCGGTCAACGGCTCCTACGGCCACGAGGTCGGCAACGCCGTGCTCTGCGAGAGCGCCACCCGGCTGAAGGACAGCCTGCGCGAGTCAGACACGGTGGCCCGGGTCGGCGGCGACGAGTTCGTGGCCGTGCTCACCCAGACCGTGGCCCTGGAGGGTCAGGCCCACGTCGCCCGGCGGGTGATCAGCGATCTCTCGCAGCCCGCGAGCATCCACGGGCAGGTGCTGCGGGTGGGCGCGTCCGTGGGCATCGCGAACTACCCCGAGGACGGGCGGGACGCCGCCGAGTTGATCCGTCACGCCGAGGCAGCCATGCACTCGGCCAAGGCCGGGGGCGGGGGCAACTGCGCGTTCTTCCGCCCGGAGATGACCGCCCTCGTACAGTCCCGGCTGCAGCTGGAGATGGATCTGCGGACCGCGGTGGACTCCGGCGGGCTGGTGCTCCACTACCAGCCCAAGGTGGCGATCGCGGACCGGTCCCTGTGCGGGGTGGAGGCGCTGGTGCGCTGGCAGCACCCCGAGCGCGGCCTGCTCGGTCCGCTGGAGTTCGTGCCCCTGGCCGAGGAGTGCGGACTCATCTGCGACCTGGGGGCGTGGGTCCTGGACGAGGCCTGCCGGCAGTCGGCGCGGTGGCGGGAGTCCTTCGGGCGGGTGGTGCGGATCGGGGTGAACGTCTCCGCCCACCAGGTGCAGCAGACCGACCTGGTCGCCGAGGTCTCGCGGGCCTGCCGCGCGCACCGCGTGCCGTTGGAGGACCTCGAGGTCGAGCTCACCGAGTCGCAGATCATGGACAACCTGCCGCACGTCGTCCCGGCCTTCTCCGGGCTCCGCGACGTGGGGGTGCGGGTGGCCGTGGACGACTTCGGTACCGGGTACTCCAGCTTCGCCTACCTCCGTGATCTGCCCGTGGACGTGCTCAAGATCGACCGTTCCTTCCTCACCCACGCGCAGGAGCGGCGGCGGGACCGGGAGATCCTCAAGACGATCGTCGGCCTGGGCCGGGCGCTGAACCTGGACGTCGTGGCCGAGGGTGTGGAGACCCAGGGCCAGGCGGATCTGTTGTTGTCCTACCAGTGCCGCACGGCGCAGGGTTACCTGTTCGCGCGGCCGCTGCCCGCGGAGGACTTCGCGAAGGTGTACCTGTCCGGCGTCGTGCCGGAACGTGGCCAGGGTTCTCCCGAGCGCAGCCCGGACGCCGCTGTGCTCGGTCACCAGGGCTCCGGGGAGCACGGTTCTGACGCGGGGGCGCACGGCTCAGGCCCTGCGGAACACGGCTCCGGCCCGGCGGGGCACAGCGCTGGTTCGGCGCCGGTGCCCGGGCCCCGCAGCCCGCAGCGAGAGTCGGACGAGGTCGAGCACGGCGGGGCAGGGCGGGGCCGGTAGGGCTCGCCGCGGCCTGGGTCGGACGGCGGGGCGGTCCGCTGCCGTGACGCAGAAGACCTGGTCGGAGGCATTGCGGAGTGTCATGCTGACCTCGCCGGTGCCGGATTCGTCCGGCCGGGACACGCCCTTGCGCGCGAGGCGGGACGTCGATCCGAATCGAGGGGGAGCCATGACCCAGCGAGCGAACGAGCACCCCGAGGTCAACTACCGCACGAGCCTGTCCGACCTCGAAGGATCCGTGCGGGTGCCGTTCGAGGAGCAGACGATCGGCGTCCCCGAGGCACCTGCCGAGCCCCTGCGGGATGACGACGAGCTCAACTGGCGGAAGGCGATCAACCCTGCCCTGAACGGCTGACGAGCAGGCCGTGGCACCACAGGAAGGACGTCCCGTCGACCGTGAGGTGAGGTTGTGATGGCGCTGCCGCGATGGCTCGCCCGGGTGAACAAGCGGGTTTTCAACCCCGTGGAGATCCGCCGGGGCGTTCGGCCGGTGTTGACGCACGTGGGCAGGACCACCGGCCGGACCTATCGGACCCCGCTCGACGCTCATCCCCTCCCTGATGGCTACCTGTTCATCCCGATGTACGGGCCGCGCACGGACTGGGTTCGGAACGTGATCTCCGCGGGAACGGCTGGCCTGTCGATCGACGGCACGGAGATCAGGCTGGACTCCCCGCAAATGGTCAAGAAACGGGACGTCTGGCCGCTGCTGCCCCCAGGTGTCAAGAAGCCGCCGGGTATCTCGGAAGAGTCCGAGCTTCTGCGCATGAATCGCTGTTGAAAGGAGCTGTTGAAAAGGACCAGCCCCGCCCACGCGACCCACCGCTGGTCGCCCCCCGACCTGTTCCGGTCCAGCGGCCCATGAAGTCCGTCGCGCGGAAAGAGGTGCACCTCCCCGACGTGTCGCACGCTCACCTCGACCCCGGTGAAACACGGAGGCTGGTGAGAACCAGGTGTCGAGCGGGATGATCCCGTCGAGAGGCCGGCCAGCTGGTGCGGAAGGCGGGACTCGAACCCGCACGCCCGAAGGCACAGGAACCTAAATCCTGCGTGGCTGCCAGTTACACCACTCCCGCGTGACGTTCAGCCTACGCTCGGCCGGGCGGCGGCAGACACCGAGTTCCGAGACGGACGCCGTCCCCACTCACCCCGGATCGCCCTCCGATCCGGGGTCGGATCGGCCTCGGTACGGCGGACCTGGGGTCAGATGCCCAGCGCCGTCCGCAGCGACGCGACGTGTCCTGTGGCCTTGACGTTGTACCGGGCCAGTTGCACGGTGCCGTCCGCGGTGACCACCACCGTGGATCGGATCACGCCGGTGACCTTCTTGCCGTACAGGCTCTTCTCGCCCCAGGCGCCGTAGGCCTCGAGGACCTCGCGGCCCGGGTCGGAGAGCAGGGGGAAGGTGATGTGGTCCCGCTCGACGAACCGGGTGAGCGTGGCCGGACTGTCGGGGGAGATGCCCAGCACGGAGTACCCGGCGGCGTGCAGGGCGTCCAGGCTGTCCCGGAAGTCGCAGGCCTGCTTGGTGCATCCCGGAGTCATCGCCGCGGGGTAGAAGTACACGATCACCTGGCGTCCCCGGAAGTCGGCGAGCGAGATCGTGGAGCCGTCCGCCGCGGTGAGGGTGAACTCGGGAGCAGGATCGCCGATCTCCAGCCGGGGCATGTGCGCTCCTGGTCGCCGGGGCCGCCGGCGGCAGCCATCGTCCCGAGCCTATGTCCCACGATCGGTCATGTCGCACGGAACGTGGGCCCGCGGCGGCCCGGACCGTGCGTCAAGGGCGGAGGGCCTGCACCGAGGGGTGCCGATTGCGCACTACCCTGCCGGTGTGAAGCCGAGCTCACCGATCGCGGTCCTGCTGGCGCCTGTGGCGGGAGCCGTGGCGGGTCTCGTGTGGGCCCTACCGGGCCTCCACCAGGTGCACACCCCCCACGGGAACGGACTCGGTGCGCAGCTGCTCGTGGGCATCCTGTTCGCTCTGGCCTGCACGCCCCAGGTGGCGCTCGTGGACCGGATGCTCAACTGGAACCACGACGGGGCCACGACGCCCTCGACGGTGCGCCCGCTGGCCCTGGGGGCGACCGGGCTCTCCTCCGGCTTGCTCCTGCCCGTGACGCTCTGGCTCCCGTTGCACGTGCTCGGGGTGTGGCCGATGGGCACGGATGCGAGTGTGCGGCTGGACCTGGTCTCGGGCACCGCGGGGCTCGCCGTGGCACTGGTGGCGGTGGCCGTCGGCGTGGGTGGCGCCTGGCGGCGCGGTAACGTTCGATCGTGAGCATGGCGTCGGCGCAGCCGCAGGTCCCCAGTGAGCGAGGGCGTGTTCCCATCCGCATGCTCCACGACCGGGTCCTCGTGGACCTGGACGGGGAGGCCGGGGAACGACGGTCGACCGCGGGGATCGTGATCCCGGCCACCGCGACCGTCGGCAGGCGCCTCAGCTGGGCCTCCGTCGTCGCGGTCGGCGGATACGTGCGGCAGGTGGAGATCGGCGACCGGGTGTTGTACGACCCCGAGGACCGGGCCGAGGTCGAACTGCAGGGCAGCCAGTACGTGCTGCTGCGGGAGCGGGACATCCACGCGGTGGCCGCCCCGCGGGTGGACGACGGGGCGCCCGGCCTGTACCTCTAGCCCCGTCCTTCGCACGTGGGATTGAGCGGTGAGGGCCATCGGGGTTGGG
>CAZOWW010000068.1:0-30977 GCA_964583765.1 uncultured Kineosporiaceae bacterium | reverse complement strand
TGTCGGGACGAACCGGACTTCACCCGCCCAAATTCCAGTTCCGAAACAGGCCCTAACCCCGTCCCGGGGAGTTTCACGCTCAACGGGGTCACCTGCGGCGGCATCACGAGCACCACCACGTCCGCGAGCACCACGACCACGACCGCCCCGTCGACGAGCACCACGAGCACGGCGCCGCCCACCACCACGACTTTCTCCAGCGCTGCGACCACGAGGACGATCGCCACGGCGACCGTCACGACCACGCGAACGACGAGCACGCCTTCGACGCCGTCCGGGCCGGTGCTGGCGTTCCCCGGTGCGGTGGGTTTCGGTGCGGGCGTGACCGGTGGTCGTGGTGGGGCGGTGTACCACGTGACGAACCTGAACGATTCCGGTTCGGGCTCGTTCCGGGATGCGGTCAGTGCGGGCAACCGGATCGTGGTCTTCGACGTCGGCGGATACATCTCGCTGTCGTCAGCGGTGTCGGTGAAGTCGAACCTGACGATCGCCGGACAGACCGCACCCGGAGGTGGGATCGGGTTCATGGGTCGGGAGGTGTCCTTCGCGAACTCCGCGAACGTGATCGTGCGGGATGTCCGGTTCCGGCAGGGCGATCTGGACCCGGACTCCAAGAAGAGCGGGGTCAACTTCGTCGATGCCAGCAACCTGATCTTCGATCATGTGTCGATCGAGTTCGCCCAGTGGAACAACATCGACAGCGTCGGAGCCTCGAACATCACCGTGCAGTACTCGATCGACGCGGACCCGATCGGTCAGCAGTTCGCCGCGCACACCGAGACCGGCCCGTACACGTGGTACCGGAACCTGTTCGCCAACGCGCACAACCGGTGTCCACTGGCGAAGGCGAACACCCAGTACGTGAACAACGTGGTCTACGACTACCAGGCGGGATACACGGCAGGTAACTCCAGTGGCCATTTCACCCATGACGTGGTGGACAACTACTTCATCACCGGACCGCGAACCACGAATGCGTCCAACGCCTACTACCAGCTGGGTAATCAGTCGGTCTACAACGTGGGCAACTACCTGGACTCCAACCGGGACGGGGCCTTGAACGGGTCCAGCCTCGCCCTGGGCGGTGGGGCCACCGCATTGAGCGTGCCGTGGTCGTCGGCCACCGCGGGAATTCCGACAGCCTCGGCCGCCGGCGCCTACGCGGAGGTGGTCGCTCACGCCGGTGCCCTGCCGCGAGACCAGGTCGACACGCTGGTGGTCGGTGACCTGACCTCGTTGGGGGCCAAGGGCGACCTGTGGACCAGCCAGTCGAGTACGGGTCTGGGCAACAGCGGGTACGGGACCCTTTCCGGGGGGACCGCCCCCGTGGACGGCGACCGCGACGGGATCCCGGACGCCTGGGAGACCGCCCACGGCCTCAACCCCGCCAGCGCGGCCGACGCCAACGGGGACTTCGACCACACCGGCTACCTCAACATCGAGAAGTACCTCAACGGTCTGCTGGACGGCAGCTACCGCTGACCGACGCCCCTCGGCCGGACCGGGGGCCGCCCGACTGCCAGGCGAACGGGGCCGTGGGAGTCCGGTTGCCCCCGATTCGGGTCGCAGGTGCCGTGTGGAACGCCGACGAGAGACAGGCCGGTCCGTGCAGGGCTCCAGGCACGCCGCCGGAACCCGTTACGGACCAACCGGCGCCTGCTGGTAAAGTCGGAGTCACTGAGCCCCCGTAGCTCAGGGGATAGAGCACCGCCCTCCGGAGGCGGGAGCGCAGGTTCGAATCCTGCCGGGGGCGCCCCTCTCTGGCCAGCACGTTTACGATTCGCACTTCTGGGCGGATCATGTTCGTGGAGCAAGGCGTGGAGCAAGCGTCTCTACGGTTGCTCCATGCCTCCCCGCACACGTCGAGGACGTGGCTACGTCGAACAGCTCCCGAGCGGCAGCTGGCGAGCTGTCGTGCCGGCCGGCACCGATGTCCTGACCGGCCGCCGGCGGTCGCTCCGCGAGACCGCGCCCACCCGTGAGGCAGCGTTGGTCGCGCTGACGAAGCTCCAGCACCAGGTCGACGAGAACACACACCCGAAGTCGGCGATCACCGTGGGGGAGGCGATCGAGCAGTGGCTGGATGTGGTCGAGCTGGAGGAGACGACCCGGGACCGGTACGAGGACCTGATCCGCCTGTACATCCTCCCGACGTTCGGCAAGCTTCAGGCCGGCCGGCTGGACCCCGAGCTGCTGGAACGGTTCTACGGTCGTCTCCAGCGCTGCCGGCACCTGTGTTCGGGGCGCAAGGCCAAGGGGCATGTGTGTGAGCCGCTCGCGGCGAGCACGACGCGGAAGATTCATTACATCCTGCGGGGTGCCCTGGATCGGGCGGTGCGCTGGCGGTACCTGTCGGTGAACGTCGCCACGCTGGCCCAGGCACCCAGCCCGGCCAAGGCCCACCCGGACCCGCCGTCGGCCCGCGAGGCCGCCGCGCTGATCAGTGAAGCGTGGCGAGAGCCCGAGTGGGGAATGCTCCTGTGGCTGATCATGGTGAGTGGGTGCCGGCGGGGGGAGCTGTGCGCCCTGCGCTGGCAGCACGTGGACCTGGACGCCGGGATCCTGTGGCTGTCGCGGGCGATGGTTCAGCCCCGGTCCGGAATCGCGGAGAAGGACACGAAGACTCACGGGCAGCGACGGATCGCGCTGGACGCCCACACCGTGGAACTGCTGACCGAGCATCGCGACCGCCTGGGCACGCGGCTGGAGACGCTCGGGGTGGCGCTGAGCGGGGATACCTACCTGTTCTCTGGGGCGCCGGACAACTCTGCGCCGCTACTGCCGAGGTCGGTGACCCAGCGGTATCGGCGCATGGCGCTCCGCCTGAACCTGCGTAGTACCCGGCTGCACTCGTTGCGGCACTACTCGGCGACGGAGCTCATCGCGGCCGGGGTGGATCTGCGGACCGTGGCCGGGCGCCTGGGGCACGGGTCCGGGGGAGCGACCACGCTGAAGGTGTACGCCGCGTGGGTCCAGGAGGCCGACCGCAAGGCCGCGGACACCATGGCCGCCATCATGCCGGCCGTGACCCCAACGGCCAGGAAGCCTCGCGGCCCATACGAGGTCATCGCCGCCGAGCTGCGTGAACAGATCCTCGCCGGCACGCTCCGGCCGGGCGACCCGCTGCCGACAATCGTCCAGCTCGCCGCTGAGCACACCGTCGCATTGGGCACCGCCCATCGTGCGGTGACCCTGCTGCGCGAGGAAGGACTCATTGACGTCACCCGCGGACGCCGGGCAGTCGTCCTTGCCCGCGCTGGCGGGCCTGCGCCAGCTGGCAAGGAGGCCAGCGCGTCTGTCTGAGTGCGTCCATGATCTACGGCCCGCTGACCGCCACGTGGCGGGGGTGCTGATGGGTGAACGCCCGGCAAGGCGGTGCGGACACGCTGTCCTCTCGGCATGACCGATGGCATGATCGGAATGTGTCGCAGGTCCCCACGTATCGGCCCCGGAAGCGGCGCTCCAAGCGGCGGAGTCCCCGCCAGGTGTTCATCGGGGCCGTGCTTTGGTGGGTGGCCCTGGCCACAGCACCCTGGGCCCATCTGTCCCCCTCATGGACCGGGGTGCTGTGGGTCTCGTGCGCGATCTTGGGCATGATCCTGTGTGTGGAGGGGAGGGACAAGCCGCCCGCATTCGTGGATCTGAGCCGGGTGGCCGAGGCGGGGCGGCTGTTCCGCGTGGCGCCCAACGTGACGTTCGTGTTGTGGCTGATTGCACTCACCCTGATGGTGTCCGGTTGGATCACCGTCATCATTCTCAGATGGTGAGACCCCCCAACGCCTCGGTGGCTCCCCGTCTACCTCCTGGGCAGGCGAAGGCGGAGATCCTCGCGGTTGATCGCGTCGTGGCGTGGTCAGCTGGATTCGCTGGGGGAGTTGCCGGTTCTGTGCGGCCCCATCGGCAGTGTTGAAATGTCGTCTATTGTCGGATTTGCCTCTTGGATGTCAAGGCGCACGCTCCCCGGGCACGCCCGCCGGGCATGCCCCGCTACTCCTCGGCCTTGGGTGCACGCCGCCTAAGCACCAGCGCTGCCACGTTGCTGCCGGCCATGGCCACCCCAAGCGAGGCAACCCCGATCTGGCCCAGGAGATGCCCAGGGAGCAGCTCATGCGCCACGAAGACGAGCACCACGCCGGTGAAGATCCCCAAGAGCATCGTGGGCACGCCATGCCGCGCGACGACGACGCGCCATCCGCCCCGGCAGAAGTCCACCACATGGAAGACGCCGATGGCGGCCCAGACAACCCCGACCATCGATGGAAACCCCGACCGCCAGAACGCCCAGGTCAGCCCCAACGCCACCAGCCCAGCGAACAGAACTGGCACAGCCCCCGGTCGCAATACCTGCCTCATGAACGACAGCCTGCACCACGATCAATATTCCTGAGCCGTACCCGCGCCGAGAGCACCCGACCGGGGTCCGGCTCGCGCGGGACGGTTAGCCGGGGGCTGGAGTGAGCGGTGGTCGACTGGTCAGCCCCAGGCCAGCGGTCAATCCGCAACAGCATCGGGTTGTCTCGGCGGGTGAGGCCTCCGTGGTTCGCGCACGCCAGCCCCCGGCTCACCGTCCGGCGCTGCCGGTTCCTCCGGCCACCGGTCACCGGGGCGTGCATCTCTCGACATGTCGAGCAGGCTCTTCGCTCGGAGTTCCGGCGACTCCCAGTTCTCGTGCTCTGCTTCCATACGTTCCATTGGAGCGGCCGCCGACGACCAGCACAAGATCCGGCGCGCCAACGTCACCATTGGCCTGCGGCACCAGGCTCGCGATCGCAGATCAGCCAGACAAGCGCTCATCCCCGTCAGGAACGGCCGAAAAGGACGTGGCTCCCGCCTCCTGACGTACGAAAGCCCGCGCTGACGGCCACAGCAGGCACGCGACGCCTGCCCCGGGCACGAGGACGGCCGTCACGAGCAAAGGGACAATCGGGACGCCGCTGAATGAACGCCACACGCCCAGAATGGCAAGTAGCGTCCCGCCAACCCACGACCATGCCAAGGACCCCCGCCGTACCTGGATCCCGGCCACCGTGAAGATCGCAGCGGCGACGACGCACGCGGCCGCCAGACCTCGCAATATCCAGACCTGATTCTCCGGATTGTTCGCCCCGATGAGCAAGACCAGAGCGCCGGCGGCCGCTCCTGCTCCGTAGAGATGCAGTAGCACCGATGCCGCCACCGTCGTCGCAGGGACCGGTTTCCGATCATGCATCCCCTCATTGTGCAGGTCCCGAAGCCGCATGGTCATCAACCTGGCCGCGTTCGGCCTGCGCGGGGTTGACCGTGCGGCTGGGGGAGCGCGACGCGCGAGGCCGGACCACCTCGACCCGTTGAAGCGCATATTGACTGCCATCGCACCTGGCTTGGCTCACGCGCTCCCCACAGATGATCACTCCTGGCTGTGGCCTGCGATGATGTCCGGCGGTGGTGCTGATTTCACGCACTAACGGTGGGTCCTAGGCTGGACGACCGAGGTCAGAAGGCGGATGCTACCGGGCAGGTGTAGCCGGCGGCCTGCATGCCACCCGCATTGCTCTGGTAGGCCCAGGAACTCTTGGCCGAGGCGTTGGTGGCCCTGATGCAGTACGCGGTACCAGGGGTGTTGAGCACGACGATGATCTGGGTGCCCTTGGACAGCGGGACCTTGTGGGAGCCGACGGTCAGGCTCGCGACGTCCCTTGCGTTGCCGGCGACGTGCGGGTACGCCTGGTGGGCCATGTAGGCGGTCTCCATCATGTTGGCGACGGTGCGGATGTCCGACTTCATTGAGGAGTCGAGGGCCTGCTGCAGCGAGGAGTCGAGGCCCGGCTGCTGGTTGGTGGAGACCGGGCTCCCGCACGCGGCGAGGCTGCTCATGAGGATCATGACGAGGAGGAGCGGGACGAGCGTAAGGCCCTGCTCGCTCTCTTCCGTGGACGTGCGGAACCGAGCGAGCATGGCACGCCCTTTCGCCGGATGAGGACTGAGTGTGGAGTGAAGTCTTCCACCGGATCGGCTCCGATTGACGTCAGCGCACTTCCGCGGCATGTCGCACCGGTGGGGGTCGACGCGAGAGACGTCGACCCCCACCGGGAGTTCCTTCCCGCCTGCGGGCAGGAGTCACATTCGTCAGCTGGCCGGACCGGAATCAGAATGAGGCTGCCGCGGGACAGGAGTAGTTCGCGACCTGCATTCCGCCGGCGTTGTTCTGATAGGCCCGCCGAGAACTCACGCACTAAACAGATGAGCCAACTCAGGCGACGCGCGAGGCCGGACCACCTCGACCCGTTGAAGCGCATATTGACTGCCATCGCACGCGTCGTCTCCGCGTCGCGGTGGACTCCGTCAAGCCGAAGACTGCTGATCAGCGCGTGACACCGGCTCGTCTGCAAGACCGACGGCGACATCCACGCTGGCCGGCGGCGAGGGGCGGGGCTCCTGACTGGGACGGTCGGTCCCCTCTACGCTGGGGGCGGCCCATCAGGAAAGGGAGTCTTGTGGACGGTTCGGCGAGCACGTCCAGCAAGTACGGCGACGTGTCCGCGCAGATTCGCCACAGGATCGAGGACGGTACCTACCGCCCTGGAGTGGACCTGCCCGCCGCCGCACAACTGGCCGCGGAGTTCGGCGTCAGCCTCCGCACGATCAAGCGGGCGCTGATCGAGCTCGACCGGTTGGGTTTGACCGGTGGCCGTCAAGGACGACCCAGGATCGTGCTGGATGCCAGGCATCCTGGCCGTTCCAGGTACGAGGGGGTCACCGAGACCATCCGGGAGGACATCCGCAGCGGCGAGCTCGCGGCCGGCGGCCGGCTCCCCTCGGAGACGGAGCTGGTCGCCCGCTTCCAGGTTTCCCGCACCACCGTTCGAGAGGCTCTCGCTGCCCTGGAGACGGCCGGTGAGGTCATCCAGCGCGCGGGGCGCCGTTATGTCGCTGGCGCCGGTGAAGGCTCGGATCTCGCCTACGAACGGGTAGCCGCCGCTCTCCGGCAGGAGATCTCCACTGGACGACTCACCGCAGGCGAGAAGCTGCCGGGGGAGCTCCGGCTCGCAGCACTCCACGGAGTGAGCCGGCCCACGGTCCGCCAGGCGCTCACGCTCCTCCACCAGGAGCAGCTCCTCGACGTCGTTCCGAAGCTCGGGTGGTACGTCTCCTCACGCGACTCGGCCGCGGTGGAGTGAAGCCCCGCTCAGCGGGTGTGCGCGGTCGAGGAAGACGACTGAGCCTTCAGCTCTTCACCGGCGCGGCAGCGCCTCCCGGCTTTGGGCCGTCCGCCCACATCCCGGCGAGGTCATCGGGGCCGAGCGGTTCGCGGTACGCCGCCTGCAGGATCGCGGCGATCGTTGCCGGGTCCGCGCGGTCCGCCAGTGAGACGAACCAGTCGATGCCTGCGGGATACGACCACAGGTAGGATCGGAGCAGGGGGTCGGCTCCACGATCCGTCAGAATGTCGGCGATCCGCTCGTCGTCCCAGAAGGGGACTCTGCGCTTGGCGTGGTCCAAGCAGTCCTGGATTGAGCGTCCCGAGTTCACCGCGAGGTGGAGCTCCGCCTGCACGAGCTGCGTGTAGTGCGCCAGCCGAACCCGAGCCGCCAGCTGCGCGTCGTCCGGCATCACGAACAGCGGGAATGCCTGCGCCAGCCCTTCGAGCAGAACCTGCTGCTGCGCATGGACGGACGTCACCCGGACCCACGACACGTCCGCGGTCGCGCATTCATGCGTGAAGCTGGCGCACTGGAGGCCGTGCCCAAGCACTTCATGAAGGGCGAACTGCCGTGCCTGGACGGGGGTGAACCTGGCATTGCGTTCGTTGATCCGTAGCCGGACGTTCTTGCCCGAGCCGTCCAGCCAGTACGCCCAGTAGGCGGGGATGTCCACGGTCTCGATGGAGAGCTCGAAGTCCGCGGACGTCCCGCTCGCCGCCCGCACCAGGGGTTCGAGGTTCTTCGCCTCTTCCTGGATGGCCGCTGCGGCCTCGTCCTGCGGTAGCTCGCCTTCGGTGTGTGTGAGTTCCTCGTCGGTCCTGGGGCCCCACCCGATGCCCAGGTCGTTCAACGCAACCCGGGCCCGCTCCCCGATGGCGGAGACGTACTCCTTATCCCACCCCAGTGCTCCGCAGCCCTGCGTGACTTCGATGTACTCGCGTACGGGAACGACGACGCCCAGAAGGGCCTCAAGGTAGGCCAGATGAGCTCCGACCCGGCGCACGAGCCGACCGTCTCCCTCAGCGACGGCCTGCTCGCGCAGCTCGGTGAGCTGCCGCCATACCGCCAAGCGTCCTGAAGCCACCTGCCCGTCGTCGCTCTGCGGGTGGCAGTCGAAGTCCACGACCGCGGCCGCGCCTCGCCCGATTTCCAGGCGGTTCCAGGCGCGTAGGGCTCCCTCGACCTCGTCACGGAGTCTCACGGTCGATCTCCCATCGCACGGTCACGGCCTGATGCGGACGCAGGTAGTCGAAGGTCCCGATCATGATGGCGTCTTCGCCATCGTAGTCCCAGGTCACGCACTCGAATGCGGAGCGTTCCTCGCCGTTCGGGTACTCCTGGATCCCCTGGCAGGAAGCAAGTCTGCCGACACCCCGATGACGGATGTTCATGGTGAGGTGTCGCGTGAACCGAGGAATGACCTGGCGCCAGTAGAGCGCGTCCTTGAACTGCCCGCCGCGGCACGAGTACCCCACGGCTGCCGATTCTCCGGGGCGGATGGGTGGCGTGATCTGGCAGGCGAACTTCGCCATGGTCCCCGTGCTGTTGATGCGCTGAATTCCCACGCGATGGTCGCCCTCGGCGACAGCGGAGATCGCGAGACGCTCACCGACGTACTCGAACCACAGCTCGCGTGCGACTCGGGAAACGGCGTCCGGCGTCAGGTTCAACAGGTGGTGCCGGTACGTGATGACTGCTGATCCTTCAGCCTCGATCACGAGCTCGATCCCCAGTTCCAGGTCGACCACGTTCCCGGCGAGGGAGGCGAGCTGTGCCGTTTCCTCCGGCGACAGGCGCAGGACCTGCGACAACGTGGCGAGCTTGCGGTGCAGGACGTGCGGAAGGTCGACTTCCTCCTCCACCGGGCCCAAGGCCGCCCCGTGGCGCGGATCCCCTGCCGGAGCTGAACCTCGGGGAAGCTCACGCGTCGAGTGGGGAGGAGCCCACGAGGCGGCAGCGGAGTCCGGGCTCTGCATCGCCGAGACGATGCGTGCCAGCATCGCATCTTCGCTCGGGGTGCCGACGGAATCTGCTTCCGGCTCAAGAGGAACGAACTCGAAGAGCTGCTCAACGGTCCAGTCGGGAAACATGCGTTCCAGGATCCGGCAGTGATCAGGGTAGGGGAGCCGTTTCACGTCCCCCGAGATCCACCGATGGAGCTGCGCTCTGCTCGGCCAGGTCCCCATGAGCTGGGGATCTACGGCTCGCGCTGCCTTGTCGTACTGCCTGCAGAACGTTGTGTAGTTCTGCCACCGCTTCTGCTGGACCAGGACTCTCATCCTCGTCTGCTGTGCACCCATGAAGACCCTTTGCCCGAGGAGGAAGTAGGGGACTCTAGCACAGATGAGACGAACTTGAGACGTTGCGCAATCACCGCGCAGGAGATGCAACTCAGGTGACAGAGAGATGCGACAGAAGTCCTGAGAATCTATTGACCACAGGCGAAGCCCGGCGGAGGTAGAGCAACAGGAGCCGGGGTGAGCGCGGAGCCGCCGCGTTCACAACTCGCCCCGCATGATCGCAAGCCCTGGTCACCAGAGCTCCTCGGTGGAGCTTGACCTCCTGTGGCTTGCTTGTCATGCTGAGGTACGTACCTCATACCTACTAACACGGAGGTTGCTGTGGTGTGCGACGCCATGCCTGGCTCGGCAGGGGGCCGACGGTTCTTGTCCGTCAGCGCTGCCGCCGAAGTTCTTGATCTCTCCGCGGTCACGCTGTACCGGGCGCTCCACGCGGGTGAGTTCCCAGCGGTCAAGGTCCGGGGCCGCTACGTCATCCCGGAGCGCGCTCTGGATGCCATGGAGGAAGCCGCGATCTCGACCGGGTCCGTCATCGACGCCGCAGCCTGGGCGGACGGGCAGGGCGCGGCATGACTCCCTTCGCGCTCCATCTCATCGAGGATCACCCGCTGGCCGGCGTCGCCGCAGCTCACTGCCGCGATCACGACGTGCCCCTGGTCGGCGGGGTGGCCTGCGGCAGGTGTTGGGAGCAGGCGATCCGGGACGACGAGCGGTTCGCCGTCGAGAACGATCTGCCCCGGGAGCTCACGGTGGATCCGGAGGACATCGACGAGGTCGCTGTCGACCGGGTCTGCCAGGGCGAGGCACTGACCTTGACCGTCGCCGAACGATCGGTCGCGATCCGGCGGCTGCGTGCGACCGGGTTGCCGATCACCGCGATCGCCGAGCGGCTGCACCTCAACCACCGGACGGTGAACCGAGCCCTCGGCGAGGTGGACCAGCGCGTTCGCCGCGTCGAGCTCGTCGTCCCCGTGCCCGCGTCGGCCCGTGACGTCGGGGAGGTGGCTGCATGATGCGCCTGGCTCGGTCGGCCCAGCACGGGATCGACGCCCAAGTTCGGGCTCTGGCGGCCTCGCAGCCCACCGCCGAGGCCGGTCCGGCGGAGCGCGCGGAGTGGCTGGCCCGCAAGGCCGCGGTGTTCGAGGCCATGGCCCAGGTGGACCCGGGGTTGGCCTCCGAGGCGGCCGCGCAGGTGGCGATCGCGCAGGCCGCCGTCCGAGACCTGCAGACCGCGGCCGGTACCAGGGTGCAGGACGTCGCCGAGGTCGTGACCGCGGGAGACGCCGCAACGCCGGATCGAGCAGATGACGCCGGGTCGTCCCCCTGGTCGGTGTCGGACGCGGCTTCGTCGGACTGGTCGGCTGCCCAGTCGCGGGGGCCGGCCATGGCCGCGGTCGGTGCGGCGGATGTGGATGAGGCGGGGTGGGAGGCATGAACCCCGCTACCCGCAGGAGCAGCACAGGGGTCGTCCCGTTGTTCGGGGCGCAGAGAAGGTCCGCGGTCCCCGACGTGGGGTGCGGTGCGCAGCAGGTGGTCCCCGCCCGGATTCCGGCCGGGCGGGGACCGGTGAGAAACCGCCAGGTCAACGCGTGTGAGACAGGAGATCTCTCGTGAGTAACGGTAGTGGGCGCGCGCACGTCTTCAACGCCGCGCGCATGGCATACAAGTACCCCCTCGGTCCGGCTGTGATCGCCACCGCGGCGAGCATCGCCGGCGTCGGGGTCCAGACCCTGGGCCGGCACCACCTGGCGGCCGCGGCCGTGCTGGATGTGTTCGTGCTCGTCGCGGGCACCGCCGTGTGGTGGGTAGTGCGTCGGGGGATGGCCGAGATGTTCCTGGTCAAGACCACCCCCCTGGTCTTCCCCTGGCGGGGCATCGGCGCGGGGCAGGCCGGGATCCTCCTGGGTGTCCTGCTGGCCCTGCTGGGCTGGAACACCCCCACCCGGGTGCTGGTCCCGGGGGCGGTGGTCGCCGTGGTCCTGGCGAGTGCGTGGTGGTGGGCCCGGCATGTGGCCGTGCCCCAGTCCACGGCGGCGCTGATCCGCCGGCGTGAGGAGCTCGACCAGCGTCACGGCAGTGTCGCGACCCGCCTGGATGTCGCGGAGGTCGCCTCCGCAAAGGCTCTGTGCCTCAAGGCCCGGGTGCTGCGCCCGTCCCTGGCGTCCGGGTCGCGCTGGGCCCGGCGGCGCCTGTCCCCGACGCAGCTCGGGGTCCTGATCGTCAAGATCGGGTGGGGCTGGTGGGGGCAGCGCGTGTGGTCCTCGTGTGAGGACGCCACCGGGCGGATCGGTGGCCCGCGCACGGGCAAGACCCTGTCCCTGGCCTGCCATGGTCTGGACGCCCCCGGCGCCCTGATCACCACGAGCACGCGGTTGGACCTGGCCGAGATGGTCCAGACCGCTCGCGCCGCCAGGGGCGTGGTGCACGTGTTCAACCCCGCCGCCCTGGGTGGGATCGGGTCCACGGTGCGCTGGCGGGTCCTGGCCGGGTGCACCGACTACACCACCGCCCAGCGCCGCGCGGCGGACCTGATCCCGGAGTCCCACGGGGACGCCGAACGGTGGGACAACGCCGCCCGCCGTGTCCTGGGCATCCTTCTGCATGCCGCGGCATCCTCGGGCCGGTCGATGCGGGACGTGGTCCGCTGGGCCGGGGACAACACGCCCCAGACCCACGCCGAGGTCACCGACGCCCTGATCGAGGGCGGGGACGGCGCCCGGGACCGCATCGCCGCGATGCGCCTGCACTGGATCACCAACGACCGCACCCGCACCTCGGTCACCGCGACCATGTCCACGCCCCTGGCGTGGGTGTCCGACGACCTGGCTCGGACCCTGGGCGATGCCCCCGCGGGCGACCCCCACCTGTTGGATGTCCCCAAGCTCCTGGCCACCGGGGGGACCTTGCACCTGATCGGCCACGAATCGGCCACGAGCCTGTCGCCCCTGATCGGGGCGCTGGTCGCCGAGATCGCCCACGCCGCCCGCACCCTGGCCGCCACCCAGGCCGGGGGCCGGCTCGACCCGCCGGCCACGTTCCTGCTGGACGAGGCCGCCCTGGTCTGCCCCGTCCCCTTGGACAAGTGGACCGCCGACATGGGCGGGCGCGGGGTGACCATCCACATCTCCGTCCAGTCCCTCGCCCAGCTGCGCCAACGCTGGGGCAAGGACGGCGCCGGCACGATCCTGGCCAACATCGCCAGCTTCCTGGTCTTCGGCGGCTCCGTCGCCGCGGAGGACCTCAAGGACATCTCCCTGCTCACCGGAGAGCACCGGGTAGGTCCTGGGCGAGGGCGTGGACCACCCGCTGGAGTCCCACCGGTGGATCCCTGTCCTGTCCCCGGCACAGATCCGCGCCCTGCCCGAGGGCCAGGTGTTGCTCCTGCGCCGTGGCCTGCCCCCGGTGGTCGGACACGCCCCCAAGGTCACCGAACGCCGTCGCTGGAAGCCCGCCCCGCTCCCGGCCGCCGGCATCCCCGGCACCGTGAGCATCGACGAACTCCGCACCCTGGTCGACGGCCCCGACGCGGAGGGGGAGGGACGGTGAGGCGCAGCGTCCCGGACCCGGAGGCCCTCGTGGCCGTGCTGGCCGGCAAGGTCGATGCCCTGGACCAGGCGCACGCCCGCACCGTCACCGACGTGCAGGACCTGGCCCGGGCGTTCGCCCACCTCAATCACCAGATCCGCACCCTGACCAGCACTCTCCACGAGAACCCGAGCGCGGGTGCCGGCCTTCGGGCCGGCACCACCCCGCCCGCCGGCCCCACTGGACCGGGGGCGGGGGAGCCCGACCAGGACGTGGCCGGGCAGCCGGACTGGATCAATGTCTCGGACCCGCGGGCCGCCGTCGCGTTGCTGGGGGAGGTCCAGGCGTTCGCCGACGAGTTCCTGGCGCCGCTGGGGTGGGCGGTGCCCGCACCGTGTTGGCCGTTGCATCCCGAGGTCGTCACCGAGTTGCTGGCCCTGTCCGAGTCCCATCAGCACGCGTGGGCCGAGCCCACCCCCACCGACGTGTGCGAATGGCTCTCCCGCTGGTTGCCCGGGGCCGGCGCCCGCATCACCACCGCGCTGGGTCCGTGCCTGGCTGAACGCGGCCATCGCCACGCCGGACGCACCTACCGGGCAACCGGACTGCGCCTGGAGGCGATCGCCCGCTGGTGGGCCACCGAGCGCACTTTGCCCGCTCCCGAGGCATTCACCCTCCAGCCCCTCGACTGACGACCCCGTCGTCGCCCGGTTCCCGCGGCCCCGGCCCCCTCCGGGCCGTGGGTCCCGGCCACGCCTACGCCCACACCCCCCATGGCACGAGGAGATCCCGCCATGTCCAGTCCCATCCCCGGCACCCCGCCACCTGGCCCCGAGTTCGCGGCCAGCGCCATGGCCACCGCGCGGGTCGTGCGCCGCTTGCGTGCCAGCGCCCATGTGGTCCTGGCCGTCGTGGCCGCGATCGGCGCGGGTCTGTCGTACACCTCCCTGCGAGCCGGGGCCGCCGACGTGTTCGACGACTCGGTCCTGTCCTACGGGTTCCCGCTGCTGGTCGATGCCTTGGTGCTGGGCGCGTCCTTGCAGTACGTGGCCGGAGCCCGGGCCAAGTCCCCAGGCCGCTTCGGTTGGCGGCTGACCGCTCACGCCGCGATCGCGGCGACCCTGGCCCTGAACGCGCTGGCCGCATACAAGCCGGGCGGGGGAGGCACCCCCGCGGTGCCCTGGCACATCACGGCTCCCGCCGTCTGGGCGGTGCTGGTCGAGCTGTACGCGCGCACGGCCGCCGGCCAGTGGCGTGCCGAGCACGCCGACACCGAGACGTCAGTCATCCCCGCCCGGCTGTGGCTCACCGCCCCGATCGAGTCCGCCCGGACCTGGCTGCACCAGGCCCGGCGCTCCGCCGCCGTTCACACTCGCGCAGACCTGGGCCGTCACGCCGCCGCCCTGGAGGCACTTCGGCTGAGCGCGCCCGGTCGTCCCGGGCGTCGGGTCCGCCGGATCCTGCGTCGTCAGTTGCGCGCAGGTTCCCTCACTCCCCAGGCAGTGCTCACCGCCTGCGGCTGGCATGCACCCACCCCGCCAGTGGTCCTCGACCCCCACACCGTGCTCCGCGCCGCCCTCACCCACCCCGCCATCACAGCCGGGGAACCGAGCGCTGCCCATGGCCCGAGCACGACCTCACTCCCGGGCACGTCCGCTGCGCCGAGCACACCCGCCGTGGCGGGCACGGTCGCTGTGCCGGGCACAGCACCCGAGCTGAGCACACACCCCGAGTCGAGCACGCGGCCCGGACCGAGCACGGTCGCGGTGCTGAGCACGCTGCCCGTGCCGCATGTGAACGGGGCGAGTGAGCACGCCGTGCCTTCGGGGCCGGCACCGAGGGTCGTTGGCGAGCACGTGCTCCGACACACCGTTCTACCCGTCCCCGAGCACGCTCCGAGCCTCGCAGTCTCCTCGCACGTCGGTGCCGGGTCCGTGGTCAACGGCCGCACCCCGCCCGCGCGCCTTGCGGTCGACGTCCTGCCGGCCGGGGCAGCCGTCCCGAGCAAGGCCGTAAGCCGTGGCGGCGTCAGGCTCGACCTCCCCGCGCCTTCCCCGGCTGATGCGGGCGGTTCGGACCGGCACGACCAGGACGCGGAGCCGGACGAGGACTCCCCGCTCAGCGACGCGGCGATCGTGGCGCACCTCGTCGCCGCAGGCCACCCGCTCCCGTCCGTCCGTGCGATCAAGCGCGACCACCGCGTCGGCAACGTCCGCGCCGCCCGGATCCGGGCCCTGGCCGCCCACGACCTCGGCCCCGACCAACCGTCCGGCGCCGCACCGGCGTGACCCGGCGGGCAGCGCCAGCGGGTCGGCACGTTGGCCCGACTACGTCCGGTCACCACCGAGCGAGGACAGCAGTCCAGCCAGAAGCGCAGGACACCAGCAATTCCAGAACCCCCGACAGATCCAGTCCACAGACATCACGCCCACGCACCACAGACAACAACTCAGCAGATCCACCCCAAGAGCAAGAACACCTCAAGAGCCAATACGAGACCCCCACACAAATGCAGTTCGACTGAAGTAGGCCAATCAAGATCAACATTGGGGTTCCGGAATGGCGTTCCCGCTCCATTCCGCGCCCAGGTCCGGAACCCGGAGGAATCATCGTGATCAGCATCGCCAAGGCCACCTCGGCCGAGTACTACACCTCCGGAGCCGAGGCCTCCGGGGGTACGGAGAGCTACTACCTGGACGCCGTGACCGCCGGTGAGCCGCCCGGCGCCTGGCACGGGGCCGGCGCCGAGGCCCTGGGCCTCAGCGGGGAAGTGGCCGCCCGGGACATGGAACTCGTGTACTCCACCTTCACCAACCCGCGGACGGGCGAGACGATCGGGCGCCGCCCCGACCAGGTCATGCCCCTGCAGGAGCGGATCGCCGTCGCGCTGGCCGCGGAGCCCGACGCGCTGCCTGAGCGGATCGCCGAGATCCGTCGAGCCGTCCAGGCCACTGCACGGCAGCCCGTGATCGGGTGGGACGCGACGTTCTCCGTGGTCAAGTCCGTCACGGTCGCGCACACCGCAGTGTGGCGTGCGCAGATCGCCGCGACCCGCGCCGGGGACGAAGATCGTGCCCGCACGTTCGCCGAGCTGCGTGCCCGGATCGAGCACGCCCTGGACACCGCCAACCAGGCCATGATCGGGCACGCCGAGTCGATCGCCACCGCACGCACGGGCGGTTCGGCAGGAGCACCCACCCAGTGGGTGGACGTGTCTGGGCTGACCGTGGCCTCGTTCCTGCAGCACACCTCGCGCAGCATCGACCCGCAGCTGCACGTCCACAACGTGATCCTCAACCGTGCTCTGTGCTCGGACGGTAAGTACCGTGCCCTGGACGGTCGGGACCTGCTCGCGTACAGGCACGCCCTGGCCGCGATCGCCGACAGGGTCCTGGAGGAACAGCTCGCCGCGGCCGGCTTCGACTGGGCGCTCCGCCCGGACGGCCTGGCGCGTGAGCTGACTGTCGTCCCCTCCGAGGTCATCGAGCAGTACTCGACGCGGTCCCGGCAGATCTCCGCGCGGGTCCGCGAAGCCGCCGAGGCCCAGCAGGCACGCCTGGGCCGGGAGCTGACCGACCTGGAGCTGCACTACCTCAAGCAGCACGTCACCCTGGACACGCGCGCCCGCAAGTCGCACGACCACGAGAGCGTCGAGGAGCGGCTGGAGCGCCTGGACGCGCGGATCGCCGCCGAGATCGGCACCAGCCTCGACCGCGTCGCCGACCGCATCCATGACCACCTCACCCGCAACACCACCTGGCAGACCAGCCTCACCGGCGTCGCGGACGCCGTGGGGACCACGATCGACGCCGACGCCGACGCCGACGCCGACGCCGACGCCGACGCCGGCGTCGGCGCAACGGCCGGCGCAACGGCCGGTATGGCGGCCAACGCCGCTGCCTCCTCGAACGCCCCGAGGACCACCGACACCTCGGCGGACGGCGCGAGGACGGGTGGCGCCTCAGCAGCCGGCGTCCCCGGCTTCCCGGAGCGGGGAGCGGAGTGGTCGCCGACGGCGGTGATCGAGCAGGCGCTGTCCGCGTGCGCCCAGCACCGGTCCGCGTGGGAGCGCGGCTACCTCACGCTGGAGATCCACCGGGCTCTGCCGACTCTGGGCGGTCTGGACCCGGCCCGCACGATCGAGGTCCTCGAACGCCTCACCGACCAGGCCCTGGCTGGTCCCGGAGTCGTCCAGGTGGCCGGCCACGGCCCGGACGGCTCCCCGACCACGACGGCGGGATTGGCCGGGGACCCGTTCACCCGGCCCACCGCCCGGCTGTACGCCACCCGCGGAACCCTGGACGCCGAACTCGCCCTCCGCGCAGCTGCCCAGGTCCGCGGACGCCACGCCCTCGACGAGGCCGAGGTCAGCGCCTGGTTTGACGCGCACTGCCCCGGCATCGGGGCCGACCAACGGGCGGCCGTCGAGGGGATCGCGACCTCCGACGCGGCGTTGAGCGTGCTGGTCGGCCCGGCCGGGACCGGCAAGTCCTACGCCGCCGGTGCGCTGGCCGAGGCATGGGAGGACCTGTCGGGTGGCGGCAAGGTGATCGGCCTGGCCGTGTCCCAGATCGCCACCATGGTCCTGGCCGACGACGGCATTCCCGCGACCAGGAACGTGGCCCGCTGGCTGGCCACCCAGGACCGGCTCTCCGGGACCGGCGTCGCGAGCGACGAGGACCGCGCATGGGTCCTGGGCCCCCGCGACGTGGTCCTGGTCGACGAGGCGTCCATGGTCGCCACCGCCGACCTGCACCGGATCCAGGCTGTCGTCGAGGCCGCGGGGGCACGCCTCGTCCTGTCCGGCGATCCCCACCAGCTCGGCGCCGTCGAGGCCGGGGGAGTCCTGGGCCTCCTCGACGAGCACGCCGAGACGTACACCCTGGCCGAGGTCCGGCGCTTCGCCGAGGACTGGGAACGGGCTGCTTCCCTGTCCCTCCGCACAGGGCAGGGCGCCGCGCTCGAGGAGTACGACCGGCACGGGCGCCTGATCGGGCACGACACTCTCGAGCAGGCACTGGACGCGGCGGCCGCCGCAGCGACCGCGGACCGCCTCGCCGGGGCCTCGACCCTGGTTGTGGCCCCCACCAACGAACAGGCCGCCGCGACCGCACTGCGCATCCGCGACCGCCTCGTCGAACTGGGCCTCGTCGGGCCCGCCGAGGTCACCCTGGCCGCCGACGCTGCCCCCGACTCCGGGCGAATCCCCGTGCCCGCCGGGATCGGAGACCTGATCAGCGCCCGGCGCAACGACCACCACCTGGCGGTCACCAACCGCCTCCAGTACACGATCACCGAGATCGGGCCCGACGGGTCGCTCCATGCCGAGCCGCTGATCCATCCCGACGCCCCCGGCGCGACGTCCGCCCGTCCCGTGGTCCTGCCCGCGAACTACGTCGCCCACCACGTCCAGCTCGCCTACGCCTCGACCGTCCATGCCGCGCAGGGCATGACCGTCGACACTGCCCACCTGGTCACGGATGGCGCCCAGGACACCGCCGGCCTGTACGTCTCGCTGACCCGTGGACGAACCCGCAACACCGGCCACGTGGCCACGACGGTCAAGCCCGACCCCAGCAGCCGAGCTCAGACCCCCACCGTCGACGCCGCTCCCAGTTCGCGCATCCCCGGGAGCGAAGAAGGTTCCGGCGTCGTCAGGGACGCACCGGCCGGCGCCACGGGGACCGCCGAGGTCGACGATGTCGCGAGCACCGACGCCGACACCGACGGGCAGGTGAACGGTGGGGCCGGCAGCGGGGTGACGGTCATCGGGGGGGACGTCGAGCGCCCCACAGCCGTCTCCGTCCTGCAGGCGGTGCTGGACCGCGAACCGGACAATCTCGCCGCACTGGTCCACGCCGAACGCGAAGCCGAGCACCGCGCCAGCGCCGCGACTTTGCTGGGCCGGTACGAGGCCCTCGTGCGCGCCGCATGCCGGGACCGCATGGAACGGCACCTGGACGACCTGAGCGCCGAGGGAGTCCTGGACCCCGAGGCCCGTTCCCGGCTGCGCGCCGACCAGGCATCCGAGCACCTCGCGCGGGTGCTGCGCGCGCTCGAACAAGCCGGCACCGACCCCAAGGCCGCGCTCCGCGACGCGATCACCGTCCGGACCCTGGGATCGGCCAGTTCGCCCGCCCAGGTCCTGTCCCACCGCCTCACCCACGGCCGTCCCCTGCCCGTCCCCGCGGCCGTCCCCACGCCAGCACCCGTCCCTGCCACCGGCCGGAGTGCCACTGGTGCGAGCACGAGCGGCGTCGACAAGCCGAGCGAGAGCCCGGACGTAGGCGTCGGCGGGAATGATGCCGGCGCCGCCGAAGGGGACGCGAGCACCACCAACCAGGGCGGGGCCGGGGGAGCGGACATCGACCCGGGCGTGGTCACGGTGCCCGCAGACGTCGCTCCGGACCAGGGCGTCGCTCTGGCCGAGCTCGCCGACTGGATCGCCGAACGGCAGCAGACCCTGGGCACGCGCACCGCCGAGCAGGCTCCCGCGTGGGCCCTGCTCGCACTGGGGCCTGTCCCGCCGGAGGCAGGGCCGGACCGGGACGACTGGACACGCCGGGCCGGGATCGTGGCCCTGTACCGCGAGGCCAGCGCCCACGACCACCCCGAGCGGGCCCTGGCCACCATGCCCGGTCTCACCACGGTGGGCGGTCCAGGCATGGCGGGTCTGGCCGCCACCGAACGGCGCGCCCTGTATGCCGCTGCCTGGCACGCGATCGGCTCGCCGTCCGCGGGCCTGGACGAGGCAGCTTTGGGCGACGGGCAGTTGCGCGTACGGATTCGCGCCGCGCGCGCGGAGGAGGCCTGGGCACCTCCCTACGTCCAGGACGCCCTGCGCGCCGCCGAGCTGGACGCCCAGACCGCCCGCCAGGAAGCGATCCTGGCCACGGCCGCGGCCGAGAAGGCTGCTCGCGACGGTCTGTTCGACCGGGCCCGAGAGCTCCGCGAACAGGCCGCCCTCCACCTGGACACCCACGCCGTCAAGGCGGCCGCCGTCGAGGCCCTTCACACCGCCTCCGCGGCCCGCGCCGCGTGGGCCGGAGCCACCGCCGTGACCCGCGACCTGGGTGCGCGGGCGCAGGCGGAAGCCTTCCGGCGCGGCCTGGACATCGATCACGAGCCCGACCGGACGACTGCCTCCGAATGGCTCGCCGCCGAAGCACGCGCCCGCCAGCTCGACGACCAGCACCGGCCCATCACCGAAGTCGACTTCCTGAACCCTGACCGGTCGCGGGACGACTTCCACCGAGCCGACGATTCGGGGACGGCGCAGGACCTCCCACCGGCAACGACCCTCCCGCCGGTCGAGGCAGTCGACGAGAGCCGCGGAGGCGTTACCTCCCGTCTGGGTCCGGATCGAGAAGCGGCCGAGACGGCGGAGGAGCGGGGCGACGTCACGGGGGAGCCTGTCCCGTCTGGCGGCCGGATGCGGAAGCCGAGCACGGTCGCCCTGCAGGCCGAGGCGGTGTCGGCTGATCCGTCACGGGCCGACCGCGTACTCAGCGACCAGCCTCGAGCCGAGGAGGCGGCACCCGGCGACGGTCGGGAGCAACAGGTTCAGGTGGGGGAGACGGCGGCCGCTGAGTCGGCCGGGGACCAGTCGCCGGCCCGGATGGTCATCTCCCACGCCCCGGCAGGGCCGGAACTGGACGCGCTCGTGGCATCGGCTCACCTGGCCCTGCATGTGGCCCAGGACCGGGCCAGCGCCGAGGCCGCTCACGCCGAGCAGGACGCCCACGAACGGGCCGCTGCGGCGGACGAAGCCGGACGCCGCCGGCGTCTTGCCGCAGACCTGACTCCCACCAGCGGCACGGAGGCGGTCGAAGCGGACGCAGACAGCGGCGGGTGGGACCTGTCATGACCAGGACGGACGCGGACTCGCTCGCAGGCCCAAGAAGCCAGGTTCGGCCCCGGACAGAACACCCTGCCGAACCGGTGATCGACGGGGAGGAGCGCCCGCGCCTACCAGGGCGGCCTTCGGCCGGTTGCCGCCCGAGGGCGGCACAGCGACAGCGCCCGCGCACCTGTCGGGGGGCGGGTAGCACCACCGCCACCCCGCCGGAAGGGCGCTCCGGGGCCCAACCGTTCGGACGATCTTGCCTTCGGCAAGACCCGCTGCGCTGCCCGAACGATCGACCCACTCCGGCCCGTCCGCCGGGTCCCCTGCTGGTGGTGCTCCGGGCGCCATGACGTGCAGCCCCCCGCTCCGCGCGGGGCGCCCGTCCCGCTCAATCCCCCGACACCTGATCCCTCACCGACCCCACGCCACGACCCCATCAGGAGCACACCCCGAAGGAGCACCGCCATGCCCAGCCACCCGCACGCCCACCACACCCTCGACGACCCCGACCCCGTCCGCCCAGGGGGCACCCCGACGACCCCCGCGAGCACGTCGGCCCCCGGACCCACGCCGGCATCGGCCAAGGACCTGCCGCCCACGGTGATCCTGTCCGCCTACGAGGAGGCCTCCCGCAAGGCAATCGCCCTGTCCTACGCCGAGCGCGGGTGGCATGTGTTGCCCTTGGAGCCGGGTACCAAGCGTCCGGCGTGGCCGAATCATCAGGAGGGTTCCTGTTGGGGCCGGGACCCGGTGTGTCGGAAGGCCGGGGGCCACGTGGGGTGGGAGGCCCGTGCGCTGACCAAGCCGATGGAGATCATTGAGGCGTGGACGACGCCACTGGACGTCGGGGTCGGGATCGCCTGCGGTCCTTCGGGTCTGGTGGTCATTGACTGCGACATGCCCAAGGGCGATGCCTGGCCGGAGGCCTGGCGTATCCCGGGCATCACGTGCGGGGCGGATGTCCTGGCCTACGTCGCGGAGTCTCTGGGTGAGGTCGTGCCCGCCACATACACGGTGGCGACCCCGTCGGGGGGCCGGCACCTGTACTTCCGGCACCCCGCCGGCCCGGGGATCCGCAACACCATCGGCACCGCGCGCGGGCCGCTGGGGTGGCTGGTGGACGTGCGCGCTCACGGCGGTCAGGTCGTCGCGCCCCCGACCAGCAGCCCTGTCGGCTCCTACACCGTCCTGGACCGGCGGGACCCCATCCTGCTGCCGGAGTGGATGGCCGAGCGGCTCCGGCCCAGACTCACCCCTCCCGCCGCCGGCCTCCGCCAGGTCGCGGAACGCCCGAAGCCTCGCCCCGACGCAGACGACCCGTGGGCGCCGTCCCGGCGGCGCCGCTACCTGGACGCGGCGATCGACGCGGAGACCACCCGCGTCCGCGAGGCGGTCAAAGGCGAGCGCAACCACACCCTGTTCCGGGCCGCCGCCGCCCTGGGTGAGCTCGTGGCCGGTGGGGAACTCGACCCGGACTACGTGCGCGACGTGCTCCTGGACGCCTCCGCCACGCACCTGGCCGACCCCGACTACCCCCGGTTCCAGGCCGGTCAAACCATCACGTCCGGGCTGCGCCACGGCGCGGCCAACCCCCGGCGCTACGAGCACCGGCCGTGACCTCAAGGGCTTCGGGTTACGGCGTCCGCCCGGGCGCCGCGGCCCGCTTCCCCTCCATGTCGGCTCTCGCACCCACGGAGTTCGTGTTGCTCACCCTGACTGACTGGTTCTGCGGCGCGGGCGGCGCCACCCAGGGCGCTGCCCTCGTCCCCGGTGTTCAGCCGATCATGGCGTCCAACCATGATCAGCTCGCGATCGAGACTCACTCTCGGAACTTCCCGGACGTCGAGCACTTCCAGGGCGACATCCAGGACCTGGACGTGGCCACCCACCCGTACAGCGACCTGTTCTGGGCCTCCCCGGAGTGCACCAACTGGTCCCGGGCCAAAGGCAAGGCCCGCGACTACACCACCGGCCAGCTCGACCTGTTCGGCGACCCCGGACCGGCCGAGGATGTCGTGCGGTCCCGGGCCCTGATGCAGGACGTCATCCGGTACTTGCGCGGCATGCACACCCGCCGCCAGCCCGTGGCGGCCGGGATCGTGGAGAACGTCATCGACATCCGAGACTGGACCCACTGGAGCGCGTGGGTCCGCGAGATCCAGGTACTCGGCTACCGGACCCGCCTGATCGCCCTCAACAGCATGCACGCCCAAGGGACCCGGACCCCGCGGGCCCCGCAGTCCCGGGACCGCCTGTACCTGGCGTACTGGCACGAGCAGCTGGGCCGGGACCCCGACTGGGACCGGTGGCTACGCCCCCCGGCGCACTGCCCGGTCTGCGACCAGGACGTGGCCGCGGTGCAGACCTGGAAGCGCCCCGGGGTCGATATGGGCCGCTACCGCCAGCAGTACCTGTACCGCTGCCCCCACCTGCACCCCGGGCGCCCGCGGGTCGAGGTCGAGCCGTACTTCGTGCCGGCGGCCGCCGCGATCGACTGGACCCTGCCGGGTCAACGCATCGGCGACAAGCCGCTCAAGGAGTTCTTCGACAAGCACACCGGCGCCTCACTCGGGTTCCACCCGCTCGCCCCGAACACCCTGGCCCGGATCCAGAGCGGGATCCGTCGCTACGCCCGGCCCCTGCTGTCTCCGGCCGGCGGCACCTGGAACGACACCGCCACCCCCGTTGATCGACCGACGCGCGCGCGGACCACGCGCGAAGCCGAGGCCCTCGTCGTCCCGCCCCTCCTCGTGCCCGTCGAGGGCAGAGGCGGCAAACGGGCCGCGCCTGTCATGTCCTGGGCGCGGACCCAGACCACCCGCAATGAGACAGGTCTGTGCGTGCCGCCGTTCATCGCCGAACTCCGCGGCGGGGGCAGTGACGCCCGCCCGGTCCACCAGGCCCTGGCCACCGTCACCGCGTCGGGCAACCACCACGCCCTGATCACCCAGGCATGGGGAGCCATCTACGCGTTCGACTCCGGCGCCCTGCGGGACCACCACCGCACACCCCTACCCACCCAGACCACCGTCGAGGGCGACGCCGTGGTCACCGGACAGCTCGCGCTCCCGGCCGTGGCGGACTGCCTGTTCCGCATGCTCGAACCCCACGAGATCCACGCCGGCATGGCCTTTGCCCCCGGGTACGTCGTCCTGGGCACCAAGCGCGAGCGCGTGCGCCAGCTCGGCAACGCGGTCACCCCTCCTGCCGCCGAAGTGCTCATCTCCGCGCTGGTGGAGTGCGTGACAGGGGAGCAGCTCGACTCTGCGAGGGTGGCATAGGCGTCGGTGGCCCTGCTGGGCGCCCACCGGCGATGGGGACGGAACCCGCGGCCGGTGCCTGACGGATCAGGAGAAGCACCCTCTTCTGGTCGATGTGGTTGCAGGGACGGTCACCCTTCGGCCGGCGGCTGCTCGGCCCGGGCGGTGGTCCCGCGAGTCCTCAGAGGCGGTCCGTAGGCGTTCGGGCGTGGTTGCCCCGGCCACAGGCAGAAGATCAAGATGGCGACAGTCGGGACCGCCCCCAGCCAGTACCGGGGAACGCTCCAGGACAGAGGGTCCAACGGCGACGTGACCACGGCGACCGCGAGCCACCAGCCGCTCCGACCGACGTCGTGCAGACGTCGGGTGGCGGCCGCGAGGACAGGAGCAAGAAGGATGATTTCCGGCCAGTTCGAGAGCCAGAACGCGAGAGAGCCGGAGAAGATCGCGACGAGGGACAAAGCGGCCGAGGACAGGATGGCCAACCCGACGTAGAACATCGTGAAGCACCAGAACTGTGTCCGGCTGGCGCGTCCACGGAGTTGCCCATACGCCGCGAACGGCATCCACAAGAGCTTCCCGAAAGACTCCTGCTTGGCGAGCGCGCGGGGCAGATCGCCGGCACCGGGCTCCGACGGCGAGGCGCCCTTCCTGATCTGGACCAGGTACCAGGTGGACCACAGGATCGCGGAGATGCCGAGGGGTACCCCGATCCAGATAACCAGACCGGCGCCGATGTTCGCGCCGCACACCTCGGCAGTGATCACTCGCCAGGCCCAGCCGAGGTAGACACCCGCGCCCATCAGAGGCGCGATGACCCCGATCCACCGCCGCTCTCGCTGGAAGGCGCCGCGGCGTCGGGCCAGAACCGTGATGGCGCACACGGCCGCGATGATGCTGAGAATCTCGATCATGAGTTGCGTGGATCGGCCCAGGGACAGCGGTCGCATGAAGAAGTCGCGGGGCTCCGAGTCTCGCTTGCAGGTGCTCTGGTCCCCGACCAGCCACCAGGTGAGGATCGGGGTCGCGAGCACCAGGACCGCTCCGGCCGCGAACTCCATCGTGTGTGCGAGACGGCCATGCCGCATGCTTCCCTCTGCCAAGTCAGCCATGCCCCCGCCTTTCCCCGTGATGAGAGCGCCCATGATCCGGTTCCCGATGAGTGTCCACGCGGGAATCGGCGAGGCGCCATTGCGATGTTAGCCATCTGGAGATGTTCGAGTTCTTCGATCCAAGTCCCACTATTGGTGACGTACCATCCCCGATGGGGCATTTGACAATCGGAGGGTGGGTGTTCTTCGTGACACCACTCCTTCCGGAAGCAGGGGGAATATGTCAAGCCGTGCCGAGCGCGAGTCGGACGTCAGTCACGTTCCTGCGGGACGGCCACGACATCCCGGTGGTCGAGGCGCCCGGAGAGGCTCACCGCCGCTGGCCCGACTGCTGAGTGGTGCCCCTGAGAGTGGTGTGTGGCGGGCCCGGGCCGGACGGGTTGTTGATGGGGTGGACCCGCCAGGTGCCGGAAGGTGCGCTGGACGTGGACTGACCGAGCATCTGGGTTCGGCGCGAGGTGCGTCGCGATCAGGGACGGCGGTTCGCACGTCACTCCTGGATCCAGTTCCTCGTCCGGCGGGCGAGGCTGGCCACCACTCTCACGCCCATGGTTGAGCCGAGAAACATGAGCGTCGCGCCCAATGACGACAGCCCGTCATCCTTGTCGTAGCTGGACGCGAACCACGCGAAGCAGACCGTGAGAACGCAGGGAATCGCCATGGTCGCGATATCGACGTGGCGTCGCCATCCAGCCGCTGCGGCTGCGATGACCAGGACAACGGTGATGCCGGTGATCCGCCAGCCGTCGTCGCGCTTGTCATGCACGACCTGCCCTGGGTACCAGCTGAGCCAGATCCCAAAGGCAAGGGCAGTGATCACTATGAGGGCGGTTAGGGTCACCAGTCCTTCGGCTCGCCTTCTCCTGTCGGAAGCGCGGACCTTTCCCTGGGGTGGCTCGATTGTCTCCGGCACGCCCTCAACCTCGCCCCGTCCGATCCCCATCAGGACCACCCCCACGATTGGTGGGCGGCCGCCGCGCCGCCCGTCCGACCACCGGCATCTACGTGGTGGTAGTCCATGGCGCGGTTCGCCCGAGCGTCCAAGGTCGCGACGTCGGGAGGGCTGTCCACCGCGGGGCACCCTACCGATGATCAGGGCGTCCGATACTGCCAATCCGCGGCGTGAGGCGATGATCGTCGTGGCGGCGTTGCGCCCGGGGTCATGCCGTGGCGTGCTCGCGTGACGAAGAGCGTCGCGATCGAGCTACTGGCAGCCCTACCAACACCTGCCCAGTGGCTCAGTCCAGGGAGCACATGCACGGTGTGTCTCGGGCGGGTCGGATCAGTGTCCGGTGCCCATCAGTCGTTCGGCGAACGCGCAGAGTTGTTCGGTTGCGCGCTGGCAGGTGAAAGGGTCGCGGTCGGCGAACGCGGATCGGGACCAGAGCCCTCCGGAGGTCAGGAAGCGCTGGGCGTGCTCGGTGCCCAACTTCTGGTCGAGGTGGAGCAATGCCCCGATGGCCCAGTCCTGGTCGTAGTGGCAGTCCGATCTGGGGAGATATCGATCCAGGTAGGCCACGAGGATGTCGGCGTCCTCAGGTTTGCCAAAGCGGGTGAAGGCGAAGCAGTAGCCCTGTCCGGCGTAGCAGAGCTCACTCTCCAGGAGGAGGTCTGCGAAGGTTCGGCGGAACTGGGTCCGTTCGCCCAGGCCGATGAGCCACGCGGCGGTGAGCCGTGCACGCCACTCGAACTCCAGAAGAGCGTCCAGCTCCGCGTCCGTGATGCGGCGGGCATCGTCGGCGAGCGCCGGGGCGAAGTCATCGTCGGTCACCCGAAGCGCATTCGTGCCCAGCAGACTCATGTATCGCCTGCTCCGTGTGTGGTCGCGGGACCAGATGACGTAGCGATCGATCAACGCCCGGTCTTCGGGGCTGTCGGGCATACGGAAGGCCATGCCGGCATCCTTGTCTTGATCGTGTGTGTGGCCAGGCAGAAGGACGTCGATCATCTCTGCACGTGCTCCCGTGCCTGATGTCGGTGAGGAATGGGCGGGGTCGTTCGGCTGGTGGTGATCCTCTTCATCGGTCCGTGCGGTCGACCCACTCGATGGTGGCGAACAGGTTCGGCCGAGGTACCAGGAAGGCGGCCTCGACCAACACGCGTTCCCGGGCGTCCTCGACGACCTGCTGCCATGGTCTGGCGACGTCGAAGGGCTCGTCGAGGCGGTCGTGACCGTTCCAGACCGTGCCCCGATCGGTGACCTCCCACAGCTGGAAGTACAGCACCGCCTGATCGTGGTCGGCCAGGTCGTTGACGACGTCCACGAGCCGTGTCGATGGCCAGGCGCGTTCGATGGTGCCGGTCGTTGTTCTCAGCGATGCCGTCAACGGCGGCATGATCTCCTGCCGCGCTCCCAGGACGGTCAACACCCGGCGGATCGTGGCCGCCTCGCTCCAGTCCAGGTGGCCGTCGCTGTCCCGTTGGCGTCGATAGGCAGCCTGCAGTGAGGGCACTGCCTCTCGAACGCCGAGTTCGCCCAGGGCCCAGGCCGCCCATTCCCGAACCGTCTCGTGCGCGTTGTTGTCGAGCAGACTGATCAACGCGGGCCCGGCGGCGGCGTCGCCGAGGTGTTCGAAGACCTCTATGGCGCTCAGTTGCCCGAAGGTGTCCAGCGATCCGACGGCAGCCGCCAACGGCAGGATTACCGCGGCCCCGATCGAGATGAGCTCATCCTTTGCGTCCTCGGCGATCTCGGTCGAGTCGTCGTCCAGCAGCCCGATGAGCCGCGCGATGTCCCCGCTCACGACCGGGGAGTCTGCCGCGCCGAGATCAGAGTCCGCCAGCGAGATCGGTGAGGGGCGGCGCACCCGGAACCTGCACCTCGCCGAGCTCACGCCGACGATCCGCGGACGGCACAGGACCGACACGGATCCCCGCCTCGGTCAGCATCCGGAGATCCAGCGTCCAGTTCACCCGGGAACGCTCGTGCCACAGCGCGAAGGCAGCGTCCACGTGGACGGCGACCTGGACGGCATCCCATCCGTTCACGGTCGCCAGTTGCGTCCGCGCGGCCTCGTCTCTCCCGTTCAGGGCCGCCCACCCGAAGTGCGTGGCGCCATGGCATCGGCTGCACAAGCACACCAGGCGCCGCAGCACCTGCACTCGTTCGACCGGGTCGTAGGCCCACCGCTCGTGAGCCTCCAGCATCACGCCGGCCCCGGGGTCCCTGCCGGCACCGCACGCCTCACAGACGTGGTCAGCGCGGGCATAGACCATCACGCGCAGCCGATCCCAGTCCCGGACATCCACGCATGAACGGACATTCGTGAACCAACACGAGGACGGGACCAGATCAACGAACAACCCTGACCCGAAGCCCCGATCCTCGCCCGGCAGGAGCGCCGGCGCCGCGGGGCGCGGCAACCACTCCTCCAACCCGCCGAACAGCGGCCCAGGCGCGTACCAGCGGCGTGCCCGCGGATCCCATCGTGCCCCCGCTGCCTTCGCCGCCTCTTTCTGTGCGAACGGCACCTCCAACCACACCCGCCCACCAGATACCCCGGCCATAGCGCACCTCCGTCGGCATCCACGGCTACGAGCCCACGGTAAGGCTCTCCACCGACACTTTTCGGGCGTTCCGGACCTGCGGACCTGCGTGTCCCACATTTGGGTCATGTGGCTGCTGGCGCCGAGCGGGGCTCTGTTTGTCGACCGGTCCGGGATCTTGAGCCGGACCACCGGCCGGTCCGCATGCTCGCCGCGGCGCCAGTCTCACCGTCCCAAGATGCTCCGCCGGGCGGCCCCCGCCTGGACCGGCACCTTCGTGAAGCGCATTAATCGTCGTAGATCCGGCTTGTCGGACCTGTGGTGCACGGTGGCTTCCGGTGAGATCGGTGCGAGGGGCCAAGGAGGACGGCGTGCTGTTGCCGTGGCAGGTTCAGGAACTGGACCAGGGGATGCTGCGCCGTTGGTGTGAGCACTACCAGCGGGTGGGGCCGGGACCTGACCGGCGGGTGGAGGAGGGGTTGTGGCGCCGTACCCAGGACCCGCGCAATGCCGCCTGGTCGGGGTGGCAGGGGCCACAGGACGCCCGCCGGCGGCTGTGGCACTACCGCCTGGTCTACGACGTGACGCCTGCCGCGGCGCTGGCGGTCGCCGACGTCTACCTGTACTTCCACGTGGCGCTGCCGGAGGCCGAGGCTCAGATCCAGTACGACGCGGTGCGTTCGGGACTAACGACGGGCGGCTGGCTGTGTACCGGCGGTGACCGGGAACGCGAGGAGTTCGCTCGCGGGGACCTGGCCTGCCAGGTGCGGTGGGCGGCCCATCACCCAGGCGACGAGGCGGCCGGCCGAAGGCTGCCGGCGGCCTACCGCCACCTCGACGTCCGCGTGAGCAGCAGCGCCGTCCCGGTCGGCCTGGCCCGCCTGCCCTGGCAGATCCTGGCCGCGGGGTTTCGTACCCCGGACCACCGCGGAAATCCCGAACTCGTTGAGGACCTGTCGTGCCTGGTCGACCTGGCCCCGTTCGCCGTCGAGGCCGGATGCGGGCTGTCCGTGGAGGCCGGGGTGCCGCCCCTGCACCTTCTCCACGAGATCTACCAGGTCAGCGATCCACTCACCCGCCGCTTCGTCCTGGACCCGAGCGTCGACCGGGTCATGGCACGATTCCTGGCCGACCCCGAGGAACATCTGCCTGCGTTCTGCGGGACGTTCCAGGCCTGTCTGCGCGCCGAGCCGAGCCCGGCACACCGCGCACTGCGGGACCTGCATCGAGCTGGGGCTCTGGTCGGACCTGTGGTCACCAACAACTTCGACGGCCTGCTGGAGCGCTGCGGGGTGCCGGAGCAGTACGTGCGCCGCTACGACGAGATCATCCCGCCGGTGCGGTTCGACCCCCGGGCGAAAGCGCTGCTCGTGGTGGGTTCCCACGCCGATCGGCGTCGCGTCCAGCACCGCGCACGTCAGCGCGGCCTGCGCGTGGTGTTCTGCGATCCCGAGGGATTCCGCGACGAGGCCGGTAAATTCATCCCGTATCCGCTGGAGGGACCCCAGGACGAGGACCTGTTGTGCCGGCGCGGCGCCACCCAGGCGCTGGTCCCCCTGGCCCAGGCCCTCACCGGGGAGACACCCTCGTGGCACACACCGCCCCCGTGACGCTGCACCAGACCTCGCGGCTGCAGCTGCAGCGCCAGGACCCCCCGCCGCCGGACCCCGCCACCCGCCGAGCCGTGGACGAGCACTGGGATCACCTCACGGCTGGTCGCCCGCACCTGTTCGACGGCCCCCTGGTCGTCGTGACCTACGTGGCAGCAGATGGTGAACCGACGCAGGTCACCCTGTCGTGGGGCGTGAGCAGCTACCGGTACTACGCCGCCCGGCACGTCCCCGATCCGGTGCCCTACGCCCGGTCCCTGTACACCGCGGTCCTGCAGCCCACCATCGACGGTCGCGTGGCCGTGGGCCAGATGCACTCCGCCACCGCCGATCCCGGCCGATTGCAGCTGCCCGGCGGCGGTGTGGAACCCCCGCCGGCAGACACGGGCCTGGACGTGTCTGGGCTGCTGGAGGACGCCCGGCGCGAACTCGCCGAGGAGACCGGCATCGACCTCGGACCCGGCAGCCTGCGTCTGTGGGGCCTCAAGACCGGCGGCACCTACGCGGATGTCGGGGTGATCTGCCTGGCCCCGCCCCTGCCCGCCGAGCAGATCCAGATCATGTTCGAGGCCCACCTCCAGCGGTGCGCCGACACCGGGACCACCCCCGAACTGGTCGCTCTGCACGTGGCCGCAGGCCCGGACGACCCGGTCCTGC
>CAZOWW010000067.1:0-31114 GCA_964583765.1 uncultured Kineosporiaceae bacterium | reverse complement strand
ACGATCCTGATCAACGTCACCAGTTTCTTCCGGGACACCGACTGCTGGACCTACCTGCAACACGAGATCCTCTCCGATCTGCTGGCAGCCCGGGGCCCGGACGAGGAGATCCGCGTGTGGAGTGCCGGGTGTTCCAGCGGGCAGGAGCCGTACTCGCTGGCGATCCTGTTCGCCGAGGTCCTCGGCGTCGAGGAGTGCGTGAGGCGGGTGAAGATCTACGGGACGGACATCGATGAGGAGGCCCTCAGCCAGGCCCGCAGTGGACTGTACCCGGCCAAGTCGCTCGAACCGCTGTCGGCTGAGTTACGCGACCGGTACTTCGAGTGCAATGGTGCCGGCCAGTACGCCTTCCGTAGTGATCTGCGGCGCCGGGTGATCTTCGGACGGCACGACATCACTCGCGACGCGCCGATCTCCCGGCTCGACCTGTTGGCCTGCCGCAACACCCTGATGTACTTCAATGTCGAGACGCAGACGCAGATCGTCGACCGGTTCCATTTCGCGCTGCGGGAGGGTGGCCATCTGTTTCTCGGTAAGGCGGAGATGCTGCTGTCCGACAGCGAACGGTTCGAGGTGGCCAGCATGCGGCAGCGGATCTTCCGATGCCGTCCGGGGGAGGCCGGCAGGCGGCACTATGCGGGATCCGCGCAGGTGCAGGCGTCCGCCAGATACGAATTGCGTGACGCCAGTTATCGACGCCAACTGCGCGACCTGGCTCTTGAGTCGGCGCCGAACGCGATTATCTTGGTCGACGCCGACGGGGCGATCGCCGTGTTCAACGCCCAGGCGCGGGACATGTTCGGCCTGACCGCGCAGGACGTGAACAGACCCTTCCGCGACCTCGAGTTCTCCTACCGCCCGGTCGAGTTGCGTTCCCTGATGGAGACGGCTGAAGGTGAACGCCGCAATGTATGGGTGAGCGCCGCTGAGCGCCGACTGGCAAATGGCCAGACCCAGTACCTCGACGTTGACGTCCGGGCGCTGTTCGGCAACGACGGGCGGTCTGTCGGGATGGCATTGACCTTCGTCGACACGACGGCTTCCACGAGGCTGCACAACGAGGTCCAGCGCATCCGGCAGGATCTGGAGAAAGCCTACGAGGCGCTCCAGTCGACCAACGAGGAGCTGGAGACCACCAACGAAGAACTCCAGTCCAGCGTCGAGGAGCTGGAGACCACCAACGAAGAACTCCAGTCGACCAACGAGGAGCTGGAGACCACCAACGAAGAACTCGAGTCCGGCAACGAGGAACTCGAAACCATGAACGAGGAGATGCGCATCCGCTCCACCGAGCTCGACGAGGCACGCAGCTTCCTGACCGGCGTCTTGTCGAGCATCGTCGCGGGTGTCGTCGTCGTGGACTCCGAGCTTCGGGTACGCAGTTGGAACCGGGGAGCCGAGGAGCTGTGGGGCCTGCGGGGTCAGGAGGTCACCGACCAGCCCTTTTTCGGCCTCGATTTCGGTCTACCCATCGGTGAGCTACGGGCGGTCGTCGATGAGTGCCGAGCGTCGAGGCAGCGGACTGGCCCGGTCGAACTGGCGGCGGTCAACCGGATCGGCCGCGGCATCACCTGTTCGATCACCTGTTCCCCCCTGGATGGTCACGGTGGTGGTGTGGTCCTACTCATGGAGGAACTCCACTGATGTTGACCAGTGTCAGAAGATCCCCCCGACGTCACCGATCCGATCTCCCGCTCGGGCGACCGTGGATCTGTGGGCGCGGCGTACGCTCATCAATATGACTGTGCCCGCCGAGGCCACCCGTGCGTTGCGTAACGCGATCGCCCGCGCGGAAGCCGAACGTCGGCGGGCCGAGCGTGCGGGCGAGATCGTCGAGCGGCACGAGCGCCAACTCCTGACGGACCCGTCGGTGTTGCGGGAGTTCCACCGCAAGATGGCCACCACGCACCGCCAAGTGCAACGCCAGCACCTGGCAGCCGTCGCCATGCATGTCGCCCACGCCCAGCGGCTGCGCGTCTGGATCGACACCCCGCAACGGCATCACGCGCTGCCCAGGTTCATGGCCAGCGTGGCCGACGTGGCCGACGCGGACAGCGCCGCACTCACCTTGTTCGGTCCGGGGTTGGTCGAGACCCTCACCGCGGTCTCCGACAGTTCGGCCAAGACCGCCCAAGACCTTGAATTCACTCTCGGCGAAGGCCCGGCACGAGACACCATGACCGTCCGTCGCATGGTCCAGGCCACCGGTCCTGCTATCAGCCAACGCTGGCCACACTACGGCCCCGCAGTCGAACGCCTCGGCATCATCTCCATCGCCACAGTGCCGGTCGAGTTGACCGGCGTGCTGCTGGGGGCGCTGACCCTCTTCGGTCCACACTGGTACGCGGAGAGCAACGACCTGGACAACCTCCGTACAGTCGCGAACACCGTGGCGGGCATGCTTCTACCCACGGATGAATCGAACGAAACGGACGGCCAGGGGGTCCGATGCGCCCTTCTGGAGGAAGCAGACGACCGGGCCGTCGTCCATCAGGCCACCGGCATGTTGTCCGTCCAGTACGGCTGCACCATCTCGGACGCGTTTGCCCTGATCCAAGCACGGTCATTCGCCGAGGACAGACCCATCGATTCGATCGCAACGGACATCGTCGAGCACACATTCAGACTCGAATGACAATCCGCCCCTGACGTCGTAGTCCGCATCCGCCGGCCCGAGCGATCAATGAACCCGCTCATGATCCTTCGACCCCTCCCACACTTTGCCCTGGTCTCTTTCACCGGAGGGCGACGGGCCGGGGTGAGGGACCACCACGTGGCGTCGGCCTCCCGCTGGGCCTGCTCGTCGAGGCCGGTCTCCCCGTCGTGGGCCGTCTCGTGGCGGTCAGTGCGCTGAAGCGGATGGCAGTGGTGGCCAGGGCGTCGAGTTGGCCTGGTGGTCCTATGCGCGGGCCCCGACCCGCGCATAGCCGACGCGAATGCGATTGTGCGGGTCGGGGTGGGCCGAGCGGGTCAGGTACGGGTCAGGTCGGAGATGCTGGTGGGGTCGGTGACAATGGTGCGGGCGACGTCGATGAGCCTGAGGTCGTGGTCGCGGGCGTATCTGCAGAGCAACTCAAATGCCTGGTCGACGTCGATGTCATGGGCTTGGGCCAGGGCACCCTTGGCCTGCTCGATGACCACGCGGCTGGTCAGGGCGTGCTGGAGTTGCTCGGTGAGGACGTCACCGTGGTGAATGGCACGTTCCTGCAACAGACCGATGGTGGCGACATCGGCCAGGGCCTGCACCACCTTCACATCGCCGGGTTCCAGCCCTCCGACCTGAGTGCCGAACAGGTTCAGGGTCCCGATCACCTTGGCGCGCAGACGCAGCGGCAGGGCATGGACCGACTGGAAACCGACGGCCGTAGCCCAGGGAGCGAACGTGGGCCAACGGTCTGCGGCGGTCCGCAGATCCGCATTCACCACCGGCGTCTGGGTGGTATAGGCATCCAGACAAGGTCCTTCACAGATCTGGATCTGGAACAGCTCCAACAGCCAGGTCGCCTCGTCGGAAGCTGCGATCACCTGCAGATGCCCGTGAGCATCGGCCAGGAGCAGACCCACCGCAGGCACACCGATCAGCTCGGCGGTCCGGGACGTGAGCATCTGAAGGAACTCGACCAAATCGAAGTCATCGACCAGAGTGTCTGCTACTTCGACGAACACCTCCGCGAGCCGCTCGGGCGAAACAATGGCCATCAGGGTCTCCCTCTACGGGGGGTGCCGGTAACGGACGTGTCACCAGCCGCAAACCGTGTAGATCATGCTGGCTGTGCTGCGGGCATGCTTGTCGGGCGGCGATGATCTGCGGCCGTGGAGCGGCCCAAGACCGGCCTGGACGAGCTGGTCGATCACTGGACGGTACTCGATGGGGAGAAGAGCCTGGTTGCCGGCAAGCCTGGGGCGACCCGGTCGGGGCTCGCGCTGCTGCTGAAGTTCTCCACGCACCATGGTCGATTCCCTCGGGGGTCGGGCAGAGCTTCCGGCTGAGGTGGTGGCGTTCGTCGCCCGGCAGATGCAGGTTCCGGCGTCTGAGCTGGGGTTCTACGAGTGGTCCGGACGCACGATCGAGTACCGGCGAGTTCAGGCGCTCGCGAAGGCTGAAGGATGGGAAGGACATCAAGAAGGCCGGCGAGGCGGTTGCGTGGGCGGCGGGAGGAGCGGTGGGTATCAATGACCCGCAGGATGACTTCCTAAGCTGGGTGAAGGACGCTCGTCGACTTGCGAGAAGGATCGTGCATTATGCGCAGACATTTGGCAACTCGGTTAGCCAGTCGTTTTATGACTGGGCTATGTTGAGACTCCAGGTCGGCCCGTACTGATACTAGGCACTAGGAAGCCTCGCGGGCGACCACCCCGCGAACTTTCGGCGGAGTGGTCATCAGGCCAACTCGTGGTGCCCGATGAGGATCTCATGTCTTCGTGATCTGTGAAGGTGGATGCATCCTTGCGCACTGGAGGATTATCTTGGTCGGGTCGCCGGGGGGAGAGAATCCCCCTACCGGTCTCCGGGTGGGCGAGCGGAAGGCCTCTGCATCCTTCGCAAGGCCTGTCTGGGTGCATTGAGATCCTGAGGAGAGGCAGCCCATGGAGGACGGCTGCCACCGCGTGGCCCGCTTCGTGGCGTCGTAATTGAAGATTGGGTTCCTGGTCTTCCGTGGTCACATCCACCTCGCCCGTGGGGCTGTGAAGGTTCTAAGCATCTCTGGTAAGCCTGATCGGAGCGGCGCTAGAGGCCTCCGGCGGGTCAACTGAAGACCTCCAGGGCTTCCAATCGCTGCTCCCGTGCCCCTGGCAAACCCTGAGTTGCGCAAATACCGTGGAGATGTCCGTCAGGCGATAGACATAACGGCACATTCGGGCATTACTCGGCGGGCTCCTCGGAGGGTGTGAGTTCCAGCGAACCGCCCTGTCGGAACCTCGCGTACGCCGCGGCCACATCAGGGTCGACCTCGACGGGCACATTGCTGTAGCGGCGATCCCGACCGTCGCGGTGCGGTCCAGAGACCCAGAACTTCTCCCTGGTCTCGACGTCGTAGTGGTTCGCGTCGAACGACCGGAAGTGCCGCAGTGTCCGGCCGTGGAAGTAGACGGTTCGACCGCTCTTGGAGAACTGGACGCGACTGATCCAGGCTGGGCCGCGGTCTATATCGTGGCCGGTCTTCAACTCGACGTACATCACGCGGTCCTCCACGTGGCCATGGTGCCTGACCGCCGACGCACAAGGCGAACGAGAACGGCGCTTCTGCGTGCCCGAGACCCTGCTGGAGCCCTGTCAGTGTCCTGGTGAACGTTCGCGGTCAGGGCAGTAGCCGTGCCCTGGAGTCCCGGGTGTCCCACCTGTCCCAGCAGTGTGTTGATGTGCGCGGCAGTCTGGGCGGCGCGCGTTCGGGTCCGTCACAGGCGTGCCAGGGGTGCCCGCTCCCGGTCGGCACCTTGCGCCGAGCCCCGCGTGTCCCACTTCTCCCCAGGCACCCCGGCAAGGCTGCCACCTTTGCGGTCGGCTGACGCGTCGCGCGTTCGAGTAGATCCCCGTCACCTCGATGGACCGCTGAGCTGCGCCGATGGCCGTCCCGACGCTGGTGATCGTGGTGCGAGCATGGGGTGAGTTGTGGGGTGCTCGCCGGTCATCACCTCGGTCACTTACTGACGGTGGGGGAGGGCGTGGAGGCTGTGACCAGCAGGTATCTAGGGGATCTTGGTACCCGCCTGGTGCCCGGCTGGTGGCGTCCGAGGGCCGCAGGTGGCACACGGTGGCACCTGGCCACACTTGACCATGGACTGCGTTTCCGCAGGTGGGGAGGGGGGTTGTGACTCTGAACTGTGGTGCCCCCGAGAGGGATCGAACCTCCGACACGCGGTTAGGAACCGTTTGTCAGCCGCTCTGGGTAGGTAGGTCTTGATCGGCCGGAGAGGCCATCGGCGCAGATCACAGGCCAGATGAGGTAGGCCGCCGTTCGTCTGGATGGGAACCCGTGGCCGGGCCGTAGTGACCGGCAAAGTGACCACCGCGGACCACCTGCCGCCAGATGTCGAGGGCCCTGTGTGACGCCGGCCGATGGCTGGCGCCCCGGGCATGAGCTCTGGGGAAGTGGTCGTGATTCACATGTCGTGTTCGCCGCCGTCAGGCGGTGGTGGCCGTGTCAACCGCGGCCCAGAAGGCGTCCCGCGCTGCGCGCCGCAGTTCCCCGCGTGCGCGCAGATCGCCGTGTTCGCTCTGGACGACGCGCAGCAACTCGGCGTCGAGGCTGGCCGGAATCTGAGGGCGGACCGCCCGCAGATCGGCCAGTTCCTCCTCCGCGGCCCGGGCCAGCCAGGTGGTGGCGAAGTCCCGGGCGCTCCGGCGGACCTGGTCGGGCGCCGCGGTGCTGGCGGGCTGGGCCTGGGTCGCCAGGGAGAGCGTGGACCCAGGGGCGGGGGTGAACAGGTCCGCGATGTCGTCGAGGTAGCAGGACCGGTCGACCTCGGCCAGGAGGGTTCGAGACTGGTTGCCCGGCGCGCCCACGCCCCACAGCGTGAGGTGGACGCCGAGCTCCTGGGCGGTGACGACGCCCTCGCGGAGGTCCTCGTCGCCGGCGACCAGGAACGCGGTGGCGATGGCCCCGTTCGCGGGCCAAGACGCTCAGGTCGCGGTAGAGCAGTCCGTCGACGCCCTTCTGGCGGCCGCCGACGATACGGCCGGTCCGGAGCTTGACGTCGGGCAGGGCGCAGATGGCCAGTTGCTCGGTGGTGGGCACGCCCTCCACGGCGCCGTCGTACCAGTAGATGCGCAGCAGGGGCAGGCCGCTGGCGGCGTCGGCCCGGGCGATCAGACGTCGCAGGAGTTCGGCATGGTCGAGCAGGACGTCGCCGCGGCGGGCTTTGGGGGAGACGTGGTGCTTGGCGCCCTCTGCCACGAGGTAGCCGGCGTCGATGAAGATGGCGTACCTGTCCACGTTTCTCCCGTGGTCGAGGGCGAAAAAAAAGGACCCCGAAAGGGGTCCTGGCCTTGCGGCCATCACCAGGGTAGGCCGCCTGACCCGGGAAGCTCAACCGGAGACGGCCGATGGACGGCGGCCGCCGGACGAGCGGGCTCCCTCGGGCGTGAGCGTAGGGCGCCCCGCTTGCGAAGCTCAACCGATTTGGGCTGGACCTCAGAGTCCGTCCGATCTCTCAGCCTCCTCGCCTTCCTCGGCGTCGCTGGCTGCGATTGTTGTCAGCGTCGTGGTGAACTCCTTGATCCACCATGAGAGTTCGGCATCCTCCTGGTTGTCCGCCAGAAGTGCTGCTTGCTGGTACATCGCAGGCAGATGGTCGACATCGGCAGGCCAGGCGCAGCTCTCGCGGATCTGCGCGGCGACATCGTCCAGAGTCGCCTGGCCTGTAGCCACGGCACAGGCCCGTTGCCAGAGCCAGTTCTTGACTGCCTGCTCCCAGGTGGGCCGCACCACTCCGAGCGAGTCGAGTGCGGTCTCGAACAGCTCACGGATCTCGCGTGGGTCTCGGGTGTCGGGCATCGCTGCGACGGCCACCTCGTCGGCATCGGCGCCGGCGACCAGGAGACGTGTGGCTGCCGCGGCAAAGTGCTCCGGTCGTAGACGACCCAAGACGTACTCCTGCGCGGTGTGCTCTGCGAGCGAGTCAAGATCCACCAACCCAGTATCGGGGTGGATGTGATGTCCGCTCATGCCACCGAGCGCGGGTTCGAGGACGAGGGGAGCCTGGTCGTCGAGCATCACTTCGCGATCGTCCCGGAGTGGGTCCTCGACGCCGAGGTCTCCGATGCCGCGTTCCGCCTGTACGTCGTGTTGCTGCGGTACGGGCAGTCCTCCGGGCGCCGGATGCCGGGGCGCCGGCTCCTGGCAGCGCGCCTGAAGAAGAAGTCGGTGGACACCGTCGACCGGGCGCTGAAGGAGCTCGTAGCCGTGGGCGCGGTGGTCGTGGAGCATCGCCGGCAGGGCCCGGTGAACCTGACTAACCGGTACCACGTGATTACGACTCCACCGGCGGGGCGTCGTCAGGCGAGGCCGGACGTCGAGAGCATCGGCGCAGGTGGCGGGGGTGGCCGTAGGAATGCGGCCCGACCCAGGAGTTCCCACCCAGGAGAACCCTCCTCCTCCGGCTCCTCCCGCGACGTCGGCCTCAGCGGCCCAGCGGGTGGAGGAGGCGGCGGTCCGCCATCTCGGGGGCATCGATCTCGGCGCTTTCGTGGACGGCGTGCGCGCGGCTCGCCGGTCAGCGGGACTGCCGGTCGCGCTCTGGAACCGCCGCTCCATCGCCTGGGTACTGCACGAGTCGATCGTCGCCCAGGGACGCCCTGCCGAGGCCGCATTGCCGGCGCTCCTGGCGGTCGCGACCGATCCGGCCACCACCAGCCCTGCCCGGCTGCCGTGCCCGGGGCCCTGGTGGAACGCGGCCGAGACCCGCGCGTCCGATCCCGGTGATGCGGGTGAACTTGCCCGGCTCGAGGCTCGCCTGGCCGAGGCGGACGGCCGTCGGGTCGGGCTTCAGCGGCAGGCACGGGCCCTGCTGGAGGACCGCGGCGAGAGGCTCACCCAGCTCGCGGTGTTCCGTCTCGCCTGCGAGCTGCTGGACGGTGAGCCAGGGACAGCCCCTGCTGGGGAGGGCGCCTCATGACAGGCAGGGCTTCAGTCAAGGGGCGCCGCGCGCAGGCACGGCTCGGTGGGCCTGCCAGGGACCTCGTGCTCGATCTCGTAGCCGCACTCGCTGCAGGTCAGGTCCGCCGGGTCCATCGCGGACGAGCCGCTGGGGTGCTCGGCCCAGGGATGCTCACAGTCAGGGCAGGTGCCGTCGACCCACCAGGATCGTCGTGGGCGGGGCCACTTCCAGGGCATGAGGTCGCTCCGCTATTCGAGAGGTCGAGCGGCGGTGGCCCGGTACGGGTAGCCGTCCTGGTCGTACCGCTCCCAGGCGAGTTCGACACGCTGACCAGGTCGCAGGCTTCGATAGCCGGGTATCTCCAGGTGCGAGAAGTGAGTCCAGCATCCGCCCGGTGTTGCCGGGCTGTCCAGTACGCCCCAGCCCTCGTCGTCGTGCCACTCGCGGGTGAGCGCCGTCGTCCTGCCGGTCTGCTTCTGCTTCCCGTCCACGGTGGCAGGCTAATCGGGGCAGGCGTGATCTTCCGCCGTCAGCTGTCTCCCTTCTGGGAGACCACTGCTCTGTCGGGGGAGCTGGCTCAGAAGCCGCGGTCGGCGAGCTCGGCCAGTACCTCGTCCCAGGTCGCGAAGAGGAGGCAGCTGGGCCAAAGCGGATCACTCTCCGTTCTCCAGGTGAGGTGGACGACGGCCCATTGGCCCCGGTCAGGTAGCCAGTACACGACGTCCTCGCCGGCAGGGGCGTGGGAGGCGACGGCTTCGACCTCCGCTCCGGCCAGGACATGCCCCTGGGGAATCTCGCGAAGCAGTTCCGCCTCGAGCGTTCGACGGTGGCTCTCGTCGAGAACGGCCGTCCAGGACGGCGCCCTCGCGAGATCGAATTCCGGGACGGGTTGGCGCTGCGTCCTGGACGGTGTGCCTGCTCTTCGCGGGCGAACCCGCTTCAGGAAACGGATCACTGAACGTACGGGGGTCACTGAACGCACGTGAGCAAGATATGCGTCCGGTCCCCGGATGCCACCCGCTGCCGCGGGCAGGGTCGTGCTGCGGCGCGACAGCCGGGAGACGGGGACCGGGCGCGGTCCGATGGTTGGTGCCCGACTGGGCCGTCGCCGTCGCCGTCGCCGTCGCCGTCGTAGGCCGTTGGCCGCCTGGGCTCTGACCGTTCGGCGAGGGCCGCGATGAACGCGGCTCGTGTGGGTGCTGCGCGGGACCGGGAGCATCGCCGGCCGGGGCGGGACCGGCAGGTGAAGTTGCGGTACTCCGACCAGGAGCTCTCCCTCGTCGGAGGCGGCTCGGCGGGCAGGGCTCACGACCTCCGGGTACGCGGCCGAGGCAGCGCTGGCTGCTGCCCGCGGTACCCGGGCGCCGGAGGCGGGGCCCTGGCGCGAGGCGCTGATCGAGGTGATGTCCGCCCGCAGTCAGGTGCGCCGGTACGCGGTGAACGTCAACCAGGCCGTGCGGGCGCTGAACGCCGTGGGGGAGGCTCCGGACTGGCTGGACCAGGCGGTGCACGCCTCGACGGCCGCGGTGGCGCGCCTGGAGACCGTGGCCCAGGAGCTGGCCGACCTTCTGCGCCGGAGTCCGCGGTGATCGGCAAGGTCGTCCGCGGGAGGGACGTCCGCGGCCTGCTGCGCTACCTCTTCGGACCGGGGCGCGCCAACGAGCACCAGAACCCTCGCGTGGTGGCCGTCTGGGACGGTGACGTGTCCGGCCACCAACCGGCCATGGCCGCCTCCGGCCGTCACGACGTCCGGACATTGGCACGTCTGCTGGAACAGCCCCTGACCTTGGCTGTCCGGCCACCGCGGCTGCCGGTGTGGCACTGCTCGTTGAGGACCGCCCCGGACGACCGACCCCTGACCGACGCCGAGTGGCGGTCGGTGGCGCGGGACGTCGTGACGCGGGTCGGGCTCTCCGGACAGGTGCCCGGGAGGCTGTCCGGACAAGGCAGCGGTGCACCCCCGCCGTCCGGACACCGCCCTGGGCCTCTTCCTCGGACGGTCACGCTGTCCGGACAGGACGAGACCGCCGGCGGGGACGTCCTCGACGGTGACGGGTGCCGGTGGGTGGCGGTCCGTCACGCTGACGACCACATCCATCTCGTCGTCACTCTGGCCCGCCAGGACGGTCGTGTGGCGCGGACCAGCAACGACTTCTACCGGTTGGGACTGGCATGCCAGGCGGTCGAGCGTCGCTTGGACCTGACGCGCACGCCGGGTCGTGACCGCACCGCAGCTCGCCGTCCGAGCCGCGCCGAATTCGAGAAGGCCACGCGGGCAGGCCGGCCCGAGCCTGCCCGGGTGCAGTTGGCCCGGCAGGTGCGGGTAGCCGCGGCCGCCGCCATGACGGGTGAGGAGTTCCTGGCCCGCCTGGCCGATGACGCACTGCTGGTCCGGCCGCGCTACAGCCAGCTGATGCCGGATCAGATCACGGGGTACGCGGTCGCCGTCCCCGGTGACCGGACCCGTGACGGCCTGCCCGTGTGGTTCGGTGGCGGGAAGCTGGCCGCGGACCTGTCGTGGCCGAAGTTGTCGGCCCGGTGGCCGGACAGCGCCACGACCAGGCAGAGCCGGACCAGTGTCCGATGCCGCTTGTCCGGACACGAACGGTCCGCGATCTGGCGGTACGCCACCGGTGAGGCGCAGCGGCCGGCCGAGTTCGTCCGCCAGAGCGCCATCGCCGACCCCGGGTCCGCATCGGATGTCGCGCACGCCACCGGCCGCGCCCTGTCCGCCATCGCGCGCCTGCTGGAAGGACGTCGCGGCGGCCAGTTGACCGACGCCGCCGACGCCTTTGACCGCGCCTCCCGCGAGCTGTCCGGCCGGACCTCACAGCCGGCACCGGTGGCCGAGGACCTCCGCGCCGCTGTCCGGCTCCTGGCCCTGACCGGTCGTGCGTCGCGGGACGAGGCCGCCCAGGTGCTGGCGCTGGTCATGGCGCTGGTCATGGCGCTGGCCGGCCTGACCGAGGCCGTCGCCGACCTGCGACAAGTCCAAGGACGCCTCGCCCAGGCATCCGCTGCGCGGCGCGCCGCTGAAGGACTTCACCGTCTGTCCCCACCTCCGCTGGACACGGGCCCACCGCGCGTTCCGGTCGCTGTCCACAGCGCTCGTCTCACCGCCTCCATCCACAGCCGAATGCCCGGCGGCGACGTCCCTCGTACGTCACGACGAAAGGTCATCCCATGAACGGTGAACCGCACCGCAGGCGAGAGCACTTCGACGACGTCCACCGCGCGCATGGCGTGGTGCTGGCAGTTCTGGCCCGCCGGCCCCACCCGATGCAGGGACTGGTGATCGGCGAGGCGGCTCAGATCCTGGGCGAGCTCCAATCCGCGCACTCGACGACGGCGTCCGGCTCGTTGTCCCCAGACTTCGAGCCGGACCTCGCCGCAGATCTGCCGGCCTCGTCGGCCGAGAGCATCCGCCTCGCCCTCGAGCACCTGGACGACGCCGCTGCCGCGGCCACCATGCCGCGTGACCTGGCCCGGCTCGCCACCGTCGCTGCCCTGCTCACCCAGGCTCTGACCGCGGACACGCCATGACCGAGATCGAGCCCGCTGGCGCGGCGACTGATTCCCCGGCCCGATCGCCGTCCGCCGGTGAAGTGCACCCAGGCCACGAGGACCCGCCGAACACGTTCACCGAGCACCTCGCCGTCATCGCCCGCCGTCTCTACACGGTGGCGCGCACGGAGGAACCGGTGAGCGGGGTGGACCTGGACATCGCCCTGTCCGCACGTCGAGGTCTGCTGGATCTGCTGTCCACCGTGCACACCGACCTCACGGGGATCGGCGCCACGACCGCGCCGGCCCACCCCGAGGATCTGGAAATCCACCCGGTGGCCGCACTCGGACAAGCCCTGCGGCGCCATCCGCGGCCGCCGGGGCACCTGTCGCCCACGGACGTCGCGCTCGCCCGGCCGACCGGCCCGGCGGGCGAGGCGTGGCAGCGCATCGCACGGCACACCCTGCTCGCTCGGCACATCTGGTCCACCGGCCTGGGCGACGCCCCCGTCGATCCGGCGCGCCGCTGAACCGGGATCGCCGACCTGGCCGCGCTGGCCGACACCGTGAGCCGGCTCGACCTCGGGCTGATCCGCGCCACACGGGCTGAGCCAGGCCGGGAGAGGACGGCCTCGCTGCTGGCGTCCGGGCTCGCCTCGTACCTGGGCGTCGCCGCGCGCGAGTCCGCTCGTATTGCCGCGGCCGGACCGCTGGCGGAGACCGGACCCGATCGCCGTCCTGCTCCGCGCTCGCTCCGGCCTCGGTGCGCGTGGTGGTCGCTCGCGCGTTCCCTGTCGAGCTCGCCAGCGCCCGGCCGGTCAGGCAGGGCCGTGCTCCCGCGCCGATCGCTGCGTCGACGCGTGGGAGGAGCCGATGACCACGCGGCACCCGGAAGCCTCCGAGCCGCACCGCGCGCGGGGGGTGCACTGGCGGCCATCCCAGGTACGGGCAGATGGCGACATCGGCCTTGACGAACTGTTGACCGCACACCACGAGGCCGCCGCGTTCTTCGCCGCACGGGTGTGGGACTCGTGGGTGCCCGCCTACCTGCAGGAACGAGGACTGGCCGCCGCGCTGGACCTGCCCTGGGCCGCGGGCCACGCACCCCGGAGCTGGACCGGACTCCTCGACCACCTGCGGGAACGGGGGCACGACGACGCAGCTCTGGTGGCGTCGGGTCTGGCCACGCGGGCTCGGACCGGGCGGCTCATCGACCGATTTCGCGACCGCATGATGCTCACCCTGCGTGCCCCCGACGGTGAGGCGATGGCCTTCGTGGGACGCGCGCGTCCTGGTGCCGACGAGGAGCGGGTACCGCGCTACCTGAACAGTCCGACGACCCCGCTCTACCGCAAGGGCGAGCACCTGTTCGGCCTGCTCGAGGCGGCTGACGCGCTCGCCCAGGGCGCGACTCCCGTGTTGGTCGAGGGTCCGATGGACGCCGTCGTGGTCAGCTCGGGAACGCGTGGCCGGTGCGCTGGCCTCGCCGTGTGTGGAACCGCGCTGACTGCGGCCCAGGCGGACATCCTCGCCGAGATCGCGCAGCGAACCCAGAAGCCGATCGTCGTCGCCACGGACGCCGATCCCGCGGGCCGGGCCTCCGCTGCGGCGGCCTACGAGCAGCTGTCCCCACGCGGTACCGAACTCCTCGGGGCTTCCCTGCCTGAGGGCAGCGATCCCGCGGCCGTCCTGCGGGAGCTCGGACCGGCGGCGCTGACTGCATCCCTGACCGAGCGAGTGGTCCCGCTGGTGGACCTCGTCGTCGACCACCGCATCGACGGCTGGTCCGGACATCTGCAATGGGTCGAAGGACGGGTCGGGGCGTTCCGGGACGTCGCCCCGCTCCTGGCAGCCCTCCCCCCGAGGGATGCTGCCCGCCAGGCGCAGCGGGTCTCTCGCCGCATTGGCATCGACCTGCAGCTCGTCCAACGCGAGGTGGCCCAACGCCTGCCGCCGCCTGCGAAGGCCCGTACGACTCAGGGCATCCGAGGTCGCTGATGCAGACCCAGCTCACGCCAGGGCTCGCGCACCCGGCTGCCCATCACTCCGTCCACCGCTCCGCCGATCAGGAGAGACGTCCGTGAACAGCCCGACCACGCCCATCGCCGACCGTGCGCAGGGTTCCACCTCGGTCGGCGATCTTCCCCAGGACGCGAAAGCTCATGCCACTGTCCAAGCCCCTGCGGTGGCTTTCGGTGAGGTCGGCGCCGAACCGGGACGTCAACGACCCGACAGCTGGCTCGACCAGGTCGTCGACGCCGCCACAACCGTGGGCATCGTGGTCCTCATCGTCGTGGGCTTCGCCACCAGCTACCGAACCCTGCGAGACCTGGCGATTCTGCAGGGCGGATACCCTCCCTGGCTCGCGCCCGCCGTGCCGTTGAGCTTCGACCTCGGCATCGTCGTGCTCAGTCTCAAAGTCATCCGGGCCGCCAGAGATGGACGTTCCGCCCCCGTGATGCGGCTGCTCGTCGCGGCCCTGTCGACTGCGACCGTCGCCGCGAACGCCTCGGCGGCCCGAACGCTCACGGCACAACTGCTGCACGCCGTCCCGCCCGCCATGTTCGTCATCTGTTTCGAGAGCGTCGTCGTCACCGCGAGACGGCGGGCTCTGACCCGCATGGGTCTCTTGCCTGAGCCGTTGCCTCGGCTGCGGGTCGCGCGGTGGCTGCTCGCTCCTCGCAGCAGCTGGGTCGTGTGGCGGAACCTGGTGCTCTATGGGCAGCTCACGGGGACGGCCTTCGCGACATCGAATCCGGTCTCCCCATCAGAACCCGTGGAGAGGACCGGCGAGGATCTCACCCTCGCCCAGCACATGGCCAAGGCACGAGGTGCTCGGGCTGGCGCCCGAGTTCGAACGACGGCCTCGAAACCGGAGCAGCGATCTTCGAAGCCGTACTCTGCCCAGGATCTCGACCGCCTCCGCCGGGAGGATCTTGTCCGCGACCTGGTGCGCGACGCTCCTGGCATCGCTGCACCTGCTCTCGCCGATCTCCTGCGCCAGCCGGGACACTCCGTCTCGGTGCGGACAGCCCAGCGTCTCCGTGCCCAGGCGCTCGGAGGCAGAGAGCAGACTGACGAACGAATCGGGGGTGTCGCGGGGGAGAACGAGGTGGTTAAGCGGGTCTCCTTCTCCTGACCGATGGCTGAGTTGGTCGGCAGGGGAGGTTCCGACGCCCAGCCTGGCGCTCGCGGGAACTCCTGTCGGACCCCACCGGAAGCCTTCGCGCCGGTCGGGCCCGTCAGACCCGGTCGTCGGCCGCGTTCGACAAGGGTCCGGCTGCGTCGCCGGAGCGGCTGGTCCACAGCGGGCGCCTCCGGGCCACGAGCGAGCCGAAAGAGATCAACCTCGCGGTGGCGGCCTGTTCCGAGGGATGTTGTGGCGGCCTGTACGTCACGATCGTGCGGGAGGGGTCGGAGGTGATCTGGCGCGATTGGCGGACCCCCGCCTCTGGCGAGCCGCTCGGGGAGATGCGGTTCGACGCCGTGATGTATGACCGGGAAGTCGCTCGGGCCGAGGAGGATCACGCCTGGGCGTGGCCGGCCAGGACGCTTGCCCGCCTGATCGACGAGCAACTCCGGGCCGATCCAACGATCCTTGGCCATTGGGAGTGCGCCCCAGGTTGGTGCACTGCCTGGCTGAAGGAGATCGACACCGCCCGGCTGACGTTCCTCTACCCGGCCACGGCAGACAAGGTCGAGGACCCGCACCTGCAGTTCGGTCTCGTGATCGACGTACGGGACCAGGACCCGGAGGCGCTGGCCGCCGAGCTCATCGAGTCGCTGAGGACCACCGATCCGAAGTCCGTCGCCGAGATGATCGGCGGCAGCCGGGATGGGGCGGAGAAGCTCGGCCTCGTCCGGCGACCTCCGGCCCGTTGGAAGGAGCCGGCTCGAAAACTCAGCTGGACGTACGCAGCTGATCTTCCTGGGTGGTCGGGGCGCAGCGTGTGTCTGCACCGACCGTGACCTCGACCGATGGGGTGGAGATGCCCGGAGTGTCACCACAGAGTCGGGGCACGAGGGGATCTCCGGGCTGCCGGGTCGGGGGCCCCGCTGCCATCCGCTTGAGCACGCCTGGACGCGGCGGCACCGATCAGCACGACCTGGACCGTCCTTCGTGAAGTTCCCACTTCCCGCGTGCTGAACCCCAACGGGTGACGTGTTGGGATCGTGGGAGGAGCTGGTAGGTCAACGTGACCATGGGCGCCCTGGCCGGGTGCTACTGTCCGCCACGCCAAGAGGCCGCAGGGGCGGTCAGCTGCGCAGCGTGTGACGGGGAGTTGCGATGCGTTCTGGATTCGATCTGTCGAACCGGCTCTCGCGGGGGCTTGTCGTGGTCGCGACAACCGTGTGCTTGCTGGTGCTCGTCGTTGGCGTCACGTCACCAGGGGCTTCAGCTGCTACTGCGGGCGGAGCCACTGGATCGGCCACGTCCCGGGACGCGTCGTCCTCGAGCCGGTCGACGGCGACCACAGGTGGTGCATCTGCTCAGCCGATGGCGATGACAGGTGGTGCATCTGCGCCCAGGACGAGCCAATCATCGGCCTCGGCCGGTGTGCCCGCCGCCAAATCGGGCTGGGTCAAGACCGCGCCACGGCCTTCTGCTCAGCCGGCAGCCGCTGCGCCCGTACAGCCCAAGGATGTCCGCCAGCGTCGTGCCAGGTCTGTCCGGAGCGTCCTGTCCAGTGCGGCAGTGCCGGACACCTGCCACGGGAAGATCGTGACCGGCGTGGTCTATCCGTGCACCACCCCCTCGGCGGGAGGGGTCGACTCTTTCTCCCTCACGTTGACGTCCAGCTCCGACCTGCTCGTCGTTCGCGTAGGGGACAGCAACGGCAATCGTCTGCCGGTCTCGGTGGTGAAGCCGGACGCCACCGTGGTCGACTGCCAGCAGATGTACTGGTACGAGGTTCCGCGGTGTTCCACCAGTGGGCCTGGTACCTACACCGTCCAGGTCTCAACACAAGGGAGCCCCTCGTACACCTTGTCCGTTCTCGCGCTGATGTCAGACGAGAGTTGCTCCGTGGCGAACCCATCCTTCGCAACCGGCACATTGCGCGGGAGTCTCGCGGCGGGGGCTGTGGGGGTCTGCTATTCCCTTGGCATGCTCACCGGCAGTGTGCTGAACGTCGACATGGCGTCCGTCAACGGGAGCGGACTCTCGGAGTCGATCTTCGACGCCCGTGGCGAACAGGTCTGCTCTCTGGCCAGGGGGGACTGCACACTCACCGGGAGCGGTCCCTATCGGGCACTGCTGATGAACAACTACGGCACTGCGGATGACTATGCCGTCATCATGAACAACTTGACGCACCCGACGGGGTGTCTGCAGGGCAGTCAGCTGACCTTCGGACAGGCGCCTGACACGAGCTCGACGATCCGGTGCCGGATCCTTCACGTCACGAAGGCAGGGACCTATCGCGTCTACGCGGTGAGCCCGCAGGAAACCGGTCTGACCAGCTCGCTGTACTTCCCGGACGGGTCCGCGGCATGCACGAACACAGGGCCCATGTGCAGCCTGGCGGCCGGCGACTACACCCTCCTGGCCAACACGTACCCGTTGTCTGTCGACCACATCGGCGCAGTCTTCATGGCCGCGGATGAGAGCCGGGGTTGCCAATCGACGGGTGACACCGGGTTCGCCACGGGAGCCGTCACTGGTACTTTCGCGGGCATCGGGCAGATTCTCTGTCTTTCACTCCCGACCGCATCCGGCAAGAGCGCCTACATCTTCAACGAGATTGCGGCCGATGGAACCAACGCGGTGATGAGCCTCGTCGACTCCGCCGCTGTGCCTCAGTGTCCCGACGCTTCCTTCAGCTACGCCGTGTGCCAACTGACCGGCGTGGCACCGTTCCACATGTTGCTCGCAGCACAGACTGAACCCAGCTCCTATCGAGCGCTCGTGCAACGCACCGACCTGTCGGCCGGTTGCCCGATCTGGCCTCAGTCCGGTTTCGGCGGTTCCTGGGGAGCCGAGGTCTCCCTCACGGCGAGTTCGATGGTCGGCTGCTTCAGTATTCCCGCGGGGCAGCACTCCACGGGCGAGATGATCGACTATCTCAATAACACCAACGTTGCGAATGGCGCCATCGAGATCTACGATCCGAAAGGGGCCTTCGTGTGCATCGGCACCAGCAGTGGTATGTGTTCGCTGACACAGGGGGTCGATTACACGGCACTGGTGTCTACCGCGAGCGCTGGCGACACCTACCGGATCGTGCGGCGGGATGTGTCGAAAAGCGCGGTCTGTCCGGCTGCGGCGTCCCTGACGGTGGGTGGTCCCTCTACGCTGCACGTGCTGACCTCGGCTCTGGACACGGTGTGCGAACGTGTCACGGCCGACGCCGCTGACAAATTCTGGTTCGGTGTGCGCGTCAAAGCTCCCCACCCTGCTGGGGCGATTCTCGTGGTCACGGACGCGGCGGGTCATGTCGTCTGCTGGGAGAATGCAGACGGATGCAGGGTGACCGGCTCGACCGACTATCAGATCGTCACTGGCGCCGAGGGCTACTCCGGCATTTCGATTCCCGCTCACGTCGATACCTGGCGAGTGGCAACGGCGGCCGGTTGGGCGCCGGAGTGTGCAGCTCATCAGTTGTCCGCTACGGGTTTCGGGCCGATGAACGGTCGATTGACTGAGTCGATGACGGCCTACTGTGCCGTGGTCACATCCCAGGGGTCGCAGGCGTTCGGCGTCCATGGATACGGAACCGGGGTGCCATGGCTGAGCATGGCCAATCAAGCCTCTTGGGCAGCCTTCAACCAGTGCAACGGTACGTATGCCGGTAGCGCGACTGACTTCAGGTGCCAGCCCACCAGCGGTCAGAATCAGCAGTCCGTGCTGCTGGTGACGCCGAACCTCACGGCGGCGCCGTTCGACTACTACTTCCAGGGTGTCTGTGACTTCGGCTGCGGCTCACAGGCCGCAGCGACGATCTCTTCGGTCTCCCCTGCGCGAGGGCCGGCGGGCGGGGCGAACCAGGTGGTGATTCGCGGCACTCACCTCACGCTGGCCACGCAGGTGAGTCTCGCATCGGGAGGGTCGACGCTCACGTCCGGCATGCAGAATCCGGTGATTTCCGTCGATGCCGCTGGAACCCAGCTCACGGTGATGCTGGGGACGGCCACTCTCGCTCCGGGTACCTATGACCTGGTTCTGGACAGCGTCGGTTACGACACAGGTACGCCGTCCACGGGGTACCTGCCCCACGCGTACCAGGTGACTGCCGCTCCGGCGCAGTTGCCGGCTCGATTCGCGCCTGTAGGGCCGACGAGGGTTCTGGACACGCGCGCCGGGGTGGGTGCGTCGAAGGCCAAGGTCGCGGCCAAGGGGCGAGCGGTTCTGCAGGTTGCGGGCGTGGCCGGGGTGCCCACGAGCGGGATCACGGCGGTCGTGATGACCGTGACCGCGGTCGGGCCTGCGTCGTCTGGGTCCATCACGGTCTACCCGGACGGTCGTTCGTTGCCGTCGACGCCCAATGTGAACTTCGCGGCCGGGCAGACGATCGCGAACCTGGTCACGGTTCCGGTGGTCAACGGCAAGGTCGATCTCTACAACGGCTCGGCCGGCACCGTCGACCTGATCGCCGACCTGGCCGGCTACTACACGACGCAGACCGGCAAGGGCTCCGCGCTGACCACTGTGGGGCCGACGAGGGTTCTGGACACGCGCGCCGGGGTGGGAGCGGCGAAGGCCAAGGTGGCGGCCAAGGGGCGCGTGGCGCTGCAGGTTGCCGGTGTGGCGGGGGTGCCCAGCAGCGGGGTGACGGCGGTCGTGATGACGGTGACCGCGGTCGGGCCTGCGTCGTCCGGATCCATCACGGTCTACCCGGACGGTCGTTCGCTGCCGTCCACGTCGAACGTGAACTTCGCTGCGGGGCGGACGGTGGCCGACCTGGTCACGGTTCCGGTAGTCAACGGCAAGGTCGATCTCTACAACGGCTCGGCCGGCACAGTTGACCTCGTCGCCGATCTGGCCGGCTATTACTCCGCTGACGGCTCGGTTCTCCGAGTGGTACCGAGCGCACGCGCGATGGACACCCGCACCGGACTCGGTGGAGCCGGCGGAGTCGTCACCGCGGGTACGGCTGCCGTGTTCTCGATCTTCGACGGGCCTGGTGTCCCGGTGGACAGCAACGTGACGGCGGTCGTTCTCAACGTCACCGTCACCAGCCCCCAGGCGGCGGGGGCACTTACCGTCCTGAGCGACGGGCAGCCGCTTCCGGGAACCTCGAACCTCAACTTCGTGGCCGGACAGACGGTCTCGAGCCTCGTCGTGGTCGCGCCGGTCATTGACGGATCGATCGACTTCTACAACGGCTCTCCCGGGACGGTGCACGTGGTGGCGGACGTCGAGGGGTACTTCACCTCGTAACGATGGTTTGTCTGATCAATGGTGATGCGCCCTCCCAGCTGTTGAGCCTGGGAGGGCGAGTGGAGCCTCGCGGACGCGGGTGATGACCCCCCAGGGCAAGTCCCCGACTGCCCTGATGATGTGATCGCCGATAGCGGATCGTGTGGGGGTGCTTGTGCGCAAGATGATGACTGGCGCATTGCTGCTGGTGGGCGTGCTGGCTGGTTGCGCTGGGGGAACGGACGCGAGCGATGGTGGCTCGGCTCCACTGGGTGCGGCGACGTCCGCGGTCACGCTGACGATGGCCCAGGCAAGGGCACGGTACGAGGCGCTTGCGGGTGTGGCGAACAAGGGTCGCACCGAGGGTGGGCAGCTCATGATTGCTGCGGTAGGGCGAGATGACTTGGCGGGGATCAGGGAGGGCGCTCGGCGCGCAGGGGACGGCGACGACCAGATGAGGCGAGGTCTCACAACCACGACGTGGCCACCGCAGGTCTCGGCGGCCGTCAGACGGGTGGAGGTGGACCTCGGCACCGAGATTGCATGGTGCCGGTCGTTGCAGCACTCCGAGTCGCTCGCCAAGGCCGTGGGGCTACTTGGCGCTCCGCCGGGGCCTTTCGGGAGTGGGCCCGCGTTGCGGACCCTGCTGGGGTTGTCGACGCCCACGTCCTGAGGCAGCGACGTCTGCGTGAGTTGTCCGATGACCTGCCCATCCTCCTGGGTGTGCTCGACTACCGCGCCTACCCGCCCTGGAAGCGTCCGGGGGCCGCGTCCTGCACAGCGCCGGCTGCTGGTACCCCGGCGGCCTGTGCGCGTGGCAGCGGTACGACGGCGCCTGGAGATGCGGTCGTGGAGTACACGGTGCGCTTCGGCTGCCGGATGTCCCTCGTGGCCCCGGCTGCCCAGGTGCGCCAGCTGGCGCCCGGCCATGGGGCCCTCGACGACCACCGGTGTCTCGGCAGTTTGGCGCTGACCAGCTGCCCTGGCGATCGATCCATTCGCGTGTCCGAACCCCTTCGACCCTCAGCTTGCCCGTCCGACGTGGCGGTCCGGGGTGCAGGCTGCGAAGGTCCCTGAGCGGCTGGTCAGGGCGGCGAACTGGGGATCCAGGAAACTGGTCAGCCAGGTGGCGATACCGAGGCCGGGGTCCAGGCGCAGGGTCTCCCAGGAGCGCCAGAGGGCCTCGAAGCGGGTGAGCGCCTCCGGATGCTCCCGCCACCGTGCGCACCAGCGGTGCTCGCCACCGACCGGCCGCGGGAACACGACCATGAAGTAGCCGTCCACCCAGGCATCCACGGACGGGAACGCCGGCGCGCCCCCGACTGTCGAAGACGAGCGGTCGCCGGTCTCGCCGTCGCTACGGATCTCGCCGTCGTCACGAGCGTCCCCGTCATGACTCGTCTCGCCATTGCGACCCGCTGCGCCGTCCGGTGACGAGGGGATGGATGAAGAGCCGTAGAGGCCTGCCTGCAGGCCAGGTGCCACTGCCGCGGTGAGGTCGTCGAGGTCGGCCCGGACAGCGGCCAGCTCGGCCTGAAGTTCGTCCAGCCGGAGCCCGTCTGTTATCCCACCCTCGTCCAGGGCAGGGCGCTCGCCGTTCCCCGACATCACCGCGGAATCCTGAGCTGTCGTCATGTCCGTCCTCCTCCAGGTACGACCACCTGCTCCTCTGGCGCCGGGCCGCGGACGTCACGAGATGCCTCGGGGCGGGCGTCGGCTGTCCGCCCGTGCCCTGCGCCGCCAGCTCGCCGGGTGATTCCGTCCTCGGCGGAACGGATCCGATCGGCGATGTCCCGCGAGTCGTGACGCTCGTACCAGGGCCGCAGCCGCAGCAGCCCAGCCCTGCAACCAGTGGCCAGCAGCAGTGCCGTCCCGCGGGGCAGGGAACGCACGTCCTCGGGGCCGAGGATGCGCTGGCGCCGGAGCGACACGGTCTCGTTGGTGTTGCGGTGTCCGCGGCTCGTCGAGCGCACGGGGACGTCGTGGTCCCCGATCAGCCGGGACAGGTCTTCCGCGAGCCGGGCGTCGTCCAGGCCGGAGCCGACGAGCTTGACGGTGGCGGCCGACCACAGGGTGTCCATGCCGTGCTCGCCCCAGACCCGCACGCCCTGCCTGTACGACTGCAGGATCGTCATCGGCGTGATGCCCCGAGATCCCAGGTGGGAGTACAGCTCGGGCAGGTCGGAGATCCGGCAGACGTTCGCGGCCTCGTCGAGGACGGTGAGGTGAGCAGCGGTGGATCGAGGCGGCCGCCCGCGCGCTCCGCGGCCCGCGTGGCCTCGCGCATGACCCGGTCGGTGAGGGCGGCGACGATCGGGGCAGCGGCGCCGGCGCCGTCCCGGGACAGCAGGTACAGGGACTGTCGGGACATCGCGAAGCCAGCGGCATCGAATTCCTCGGTCTGCCCGCGGGCGGGAACGCCGACGAGCGAGCTCCGTGCCGGAGTGACCCAGGCAAGGATGGCATCGTCGCGCAGGCACTGGGCGGCGGTTCTCGCCGTCTCGTAGACGCCGTCCCGGGTCTCAGGTGCTCCGTGCATGCGTCCGAGCAGGGACGCCGCGACGGCCTGCCGTCCATGCTGTCGCAGCACCTCGACCGGCGTCGGCACGACAGGGTCGTTGAGCCACTCGTAGACCTCGACGAGGCTCTGCCCGGACAGGGCCGCGGCGAGCACCAGGCCGGTGAGCAGGTCGTGCGCAGCCGCCGTCCAGAAGTCCCGGTCCTCGCGGCCACCGCGAATCTCGGCGACGAAATGACCGGCGAACCGATGCGCCTCCTCCACGGAGGTCAGGTCGCGCAGCGGGTTCCACCACCAGGTTCGCTCGGCATGGACGATTCGCTGAGGGTCGAACACCCACACCCGCTGCCCGGTGGTCCGGGCGCGTAGCTCGGCGGTCGCGGTCCACAAGTCCGCCTTGTTGCTCGTGGCGACGACGGCCCCGGGAGCCTCGAGGACGGCGGGGATCGCCAACGCTGTGGTCTTGCCGGCTCGTGGGGCCATGACCGCCAGCACGACGTCCTCCCAGGACGCCCGCAGCTGGGGACCGAGCCCGTGCGGGAGGCGCAGACGTCCCAGGGGCACCCCGAGCTCGGACGGCGTGAGGCGTGGCCGGCCCGAGCGGACCGGCAGTCGCCCGCGTCGATCCGCCAGGCCTCGTCGGTCTTGGCGTGGCAGCGTCCGCAGGCTCCGGCCCGCCAGGATCAGCAACCTCCGAGCAGCCGGGGAAGGCTCTCCACCGGTCAACTGTTGTCCTTCACCGATCGAGAACCGTCGTCCTCGAGCCAGCGATGGGCGAAGGCGTCGGGCGCGGGCCCCGATGCGGGCGGGGGCGAGGTCGGCCAGGTCCGCTGTGGTGGCCAGGGAGCGCACCGGATCGGCGGCCGACGCCTGCCACCGGAGCCACGCCGCGACAGCCGCGGCCGCCAGGGTGCCGACGGCGGCGAGGACCAGCCCGACGCACGTCCAGATGAGCGGCACTGGCACTCCTGGCCAGAGCGCGGTGATGTCCGATCTGCCGGTCTGGGCGGGTCGGTCGGCGGCGGGGGAGCGGCGTCGTGCTGGTGAGATGCCCCCGGCGGTGAGCAGCTGCCGGGCGAACTCCCAGCCGAAGGCGGGGCCGTGCCAGCCGTGCCCAGAGAGCCAGGAGGCCAGGTGTCCGCCCGTCCACACCGTCCCGAGCCCGGCGACCGGCAGCCAGCACAGTCCGAGCACGAGGAACGGGACCGCGACGTCCGGTCCCCATCCGCCACGCGGGCCGATCGCCCGGATCACGGCGTTCGCCTTCCGCGCGGAACCACGGCGCGGATCACCGCGTGCCCCTTCCGTGCGGTCCGACCGGGCGGCTCATCGTGCGGGCCCATCGGTGTCGTAGAGCGCGGCCTCGTTGCCGACGTAGGCCAGCTCCACGGGGATGCCGGTCCGCTGGCCGGTCTTGATCAGGTACTTGCCGCGTCCGGGGTGCCGTGCCCCGGGCTGCCAGGACTCGGGGGAGGACCACGAGGCGACCAGGTGCTTCTCGGCGTCCGACAGCGGGACGATCCGCGACACCTCGTCGAGCTCGCGCAGCGGCAGCCCGGCGAGCACGGTGATGGCGCAGCGGTCGATGAACCCTCGGGCCTTGGCCCGGTCGGCCTCGGTGGGCAACGCATCCAGGTCGGCGAGTGAATGGGTCATCATCAGGTGGGCGACGTTGCGTCCCCGGTAGACCCGGGTGAGGGCGTCCGCGTGGTCGACGAGTCCCGGCGCCCCGCGCAGGGCTCGCCAGAGCTCGTCGAGCACGGCGATGTACCGGCGGCGCGGAGCGAGTCCGGCGTCGGCCAGCGCGGCCGAGGCGTCGATGGCTGCGAACCCGTAGGACCAGGTGGACAGCATTGCCGCCGAGAGCAGGGTGTCGCCTGCGGCGGTGACCCCGGAGAGGTCGATCGAGACCGCCGGCGCCGCCAGGTCGATCGGGGTGGACGTCGGTCCGTCGAACACCCCGCGCAGCGAGCCGTCGCAGAGCATGCGCAGGGTCTGGCGCAGGCGCCGGGTCTCGGCGCGGTACTCGTCGGAGCTGTCGACCTCGGCGGCCTGAACCAGCCGGTCCGGGCCCTCACGGACGACGGCGAGCACGTCCGGGACGGTCGGGTTGGCGATCCCCGTGCTCAATCCGGTCCTCGTGCCCGTGCTTGTGCCTGTCCTGGTTCCTGCGTCTCTCCCCGTGACCAGCAGGTCCACAGCCGCACCGATCACCGACTCCTCGGCGTTCCCGATCGGGATGTCGCCGCGCACGAGCGCGCACAGTGCAAGCAGGGCCGCGATGCGGCGTCCCCGGATCTCCAGACGGAGCCGCTCCGCCTCCGCCCCGGACAACCGGCTGGCTGCGGTACCCAGCGGTCCGGCGTCCAGGGGATTGATCCGGTCCAGGCCCCGGCCGACCCGGATGACCTGGCCCCCGGCCGCGCGAACGAGCCGGCTGTAGTCGGGCTTGACGTCCCCGAGGAACAGCGGGACCGCGCCGAAGGCCATGAGCCCTCGGCAGATCCTCTTGCCGGCGGCGGATTTGCCGGTGCCGGGCTGCCCCAGCGGGAACATGCCGCGGTTGGTCGTGAGCCCGGCGTCCATCCACGCGAAGGGGTCGCAGCACACGGCCTCGCCCCACATCATGTGCCGCCCGAACGGCACCCCGGCAGTGGGCGACCCGGAGCCGGCCGTGAACGGGTAGAGCCCGCAGGCCTGCACGGTCGTCGCCTGGAACTCCACGGGTGGCTCGACGTGCGCCACCCGGCCCCCGCCGGGCACCGCCCAGCCCCGGGTCGGGGCGACAGGGGCACGAACCGGGGGCTCATCGTCGCGGACCGGCGGCTCACCGTCCGCCTCCGGATGCTCCGGCTGGGGCCGCCGTCCTGCCGAGCAGCGGGACGACCCCGGCGACACCGACGGGCAGCGTGCAGGCGAACCCGGCGGCCTGCCCGCCGTGGAGCCTTCGCAGGCGGACGGCGCACTGGTCGGCGCGGGACTCGACGTCCACGACCGCCTCGGGCAACTGCTCCGGATCGGTCACGGTCGCGGTGACGTACAGAGACATCAAGACGACGCCCGCGCCCTGCGCCTCCTCGGCGGCTGCCCGCTGGGCCTGCAGCCGGTCTGCGATGTCTCGGGCGGAGGCGGCTCGGCGCTGGGCCTGCCGGTAGGCATCCCGGAAGGCGGCGGCGTTGACCTGCGCCTCGAGCAGCCGAGCAGCGTCGGCGGCGGGCAACGGCCGGTAGACGAGCGTGACCCGCTTCGCGAACCGCCCCGGCGACAGCAACCGGGCCAGTACGGCCGAGGTGACCTGCCGTCGGGGCGCCTCCAGCCAGCACCAGCTCACCGAGATCCCGGAGTCGTGCCGGTAGCAGTCCCAGTCTTCGTGGGCGGCGATCGGTCCGCACTCGTCCCAGGCGAGCTCGGGCGGTGGCACGCGGGGGGAGTCCTCGCGTGCCTCGCGTGGGAGGTCCTGTGTGCTGCCCTGCGCAAGCGATGGTTCTGGCGTGCGGCTCCGCGGCTGGCCGGTCGAGTGCCCGAACGGGACGCCGGGCGGCACGCTGTCCGGGCAGGCCGCCGAGTCTTCCGGTGAGAGCTTCGCGGTGTTCGTCCGGCCGGCGAGGAACTGCTCGACGGTCTCTCGGGCTGCCGGGTCGAAGGCGACTCGCACGATCCCGGCCAGCGCAGGTGCGTCGAGCCGCCCCAGCACGGTGACCCCACAGGCGTCGAGCGCGGACTCCAATCCGGCGAGCTGCCGGGACACCTCGGCGACCGCGTCGTCCAGGTCCCGGAGCCGCCGCGCAGACCCGGCCGGGTCGAAGGTGACCGACACCCGGGTGTCGACCTCGGCCGATGCCGAGGGGGAGTGGGCCACGAGCTCCTGCATCAGCGCTCGGGTGTCGGCGGGAGCGCCGGGGTCGAGGCGACAGCGGACGGCGTCCCGCAGTGTCGTTCCGGTCTCCGGTGCGGTCTCGACGGTGACAGCCACGGCCCGGACCATCGGGAGGTACCCGAGGGACGCCAGCCACGCGTGCCAGTTCGCGATCCAGGAGTCGACCTCCCGGTCGTCGACCAGCCACGTGGACGACGCCGCACAGCGCAGCGTGGCTGTGAGGTATCCGGTGCGGCGGTTCCAGACCACGCCGAACGGCGTTCCTTGGGCGTCACGGGCGGTGAGTAGTCGTGTGGGTGCGAGGACGCCGGGCAGGTCCCAGGCGCGGAGATGGTGGTCCACGGTCGTGGCCCGGTAGGCCCGCCAACCGCGGGCGGTCGCCCACGTCCAGCGGGTTCGGCGCAGCAGCAGGTGGCCGATGCTCACCCCGCCGACCCGGGTCAGGGTCAGCAGAGCCAGGACGGCGGCGGGTGCGCTCGCGACCCCCGCGAGCGGTAGCGAGACGGAGGCGCACAACATCGGGACCAGGACGCAGCCCAGAACGACGGCGGTGCCGGCCGGTCCCGCGCCGAACAGGCCGATCCCGCGGGCTCGGCGCCAGCCGCCGTACGTGCGGACCGGGGACGATGCCGGGTCGATGTGCGTGGTGCTCGTCATGCGTCTGCCCTCTCGTCTGCGCCGTTCGGGGTACTCAGGGGAGTGGGGGTACCGGGGGATGTCGGGGTGCTCGGCGCCCCTGGACTACTCATGGCGCGGTCAGCGGCCCCGGCGACGGCGCGTGCCGCCTGGGCGGCCGTCGCGACACCGATGCCGATCGGTCCCGCTGCACTCGCTGCCCCGGTCGCACTCGCCGCTCCAGGCGCGAGGCCTGCCGCGGACCCTCCGCTCGCACCCGTGGACGCGGTCGCCGCGTGCGCTCCTGAGCCGGGGGCACCGCCGGCGGAGCTGCCGCCGATACCCGACGCCGCACCTGTGGCGGAGCAGGTGGTGCCGACGCCGGACACCGGACCTGTGGGGGAGCCGGTGCCATCGGTGCCGGAGGCTGTACTCGCCGGGGATCCGGACGCCGCGCTGGGCCAGGGTCCGAGCGCGCCGTTCGACAGGCCAGCCCCCGGCGAGGAGGTGGCGCCTGCCGACGACGTCCGGCCGCGAAGCCCTCCGCCGGCTAGGTTGGCCCCGCCGCTGCTCGGCCCTGCTCCTCCACCGCCCCGCCCTGATCCACCGCCGCCGCTGCCACCGGATCCGGGACCGCCGGAGGTGAGGTCCCGGCTGAGCTGGGCGGCCTGTTGGGAAGCCGCTCGTCCGGGAGCACTACCCAGCGCCACGGAGGCCTGGATTCCTGCGGCCGAGGCACCGGCGAGAGCGGCCAGGCCACCGCCGCCCCCGGAGGCAGCGCCCGTCGTCCAGGTGAAGAACTTCATGAGCACCGGCAGGGCGACGATCGACAGCAGCATCATCGTCAGCCCGACCAGCACCGTGCGCGGATCGTCGCTGTTCCCGACCAGGGTCAGCGCCGACGCGTACACCAGCGCGGCGGCCGGCTTGTAGCAGATGAGCGCGAGCATCCAGCCGAGCACGCGCGACAGCCATGGCCGAGTGGCGTGGGTGAACGTCCCCGCGGCCGCGAGCACCACGACGCCGGACAGCACGACGAGCGCGCCCTCCCGGAACATCATCAGCACCGCCTGGGCGAGGCCCGCGATCATCATGAGCAGGCCGAGCAGGATCACCGCGCCGGAGGACGACACCGAGCCGAGCCCGGCCAACGTGAGCAGCCGGTCCGTGGCCTGCCCGTGCCCGGCGGTGTCCAGGACCCACGAGGAGAACGAGTCCCCTGCGCGCAGGGCCGCCGCCGGCCCGATGACCCCGACCGCAGCCCAGAACGCCACGGTGAACAGGCCGCGTGCCACGGTCAGCACCGGGTCCGGGCGTCGGGACACCGCCATGACGATGCCCTGCCAGATCACACCCGCCGTGGCGACGGCGATCGCCAGCCACAGCACGTACCCGCGGATCGTGCCGGCCGGGGACGACGTCAGGTCGATGGCCGGGACGTCGATCCACCAGCCGATCGTCGTCTTCATCACCCAGGTCGCGCCCTGACGCATCGCCTCGGCGAAGCTGTTCCCGACCACGTCGCCGATCACGCCGGACGCCGCGCCGCCGACCGCCTGGCCTACTCCGTTGAGGCAGCCGGCCGGGAGTGCGGGGACGCAGGGAAGGTCAACGGCCATCGTTGACCTCCGAGGGGACGGCGAGACTAAGAACGGCGTCGGCGGACCAGCCGGCGGTGCCGGTGCTCCGGGGAGGATTCGTCACCGGCGTCGGGGCTTGTTGCGTGTTCCACGGGTGGAACTGCGTCCGGTGGCGGCGTTGCCCGGTCTGACGACCGCGGAGCTGGCTGGTCCGACGGAGGGCAGCCGCGATCTGCCCGAGGTCGTCGTAGCGCTGCATCCCAGGAGGTGTGGACGCCTGGACGGTGGCGACCGACGCCCCGTCCCCGCGGGGAGGCGCGAGGACGCGCCAGTCGCCGTCGCTCCAGCGCAGGCTGACCGCGAAGGTCACGTCTCGGCCGGAAGCCCGCAGCGCCGGGGAGTCCAGGACCACCTCGACCAGCGCCGTTCCGACCGCCTGGTCGTAGGCGTCGAGCCGGTAGCCGACCACGCGGGCGTCGACACCTGGGATCGGCGCTCCGGGCGGCAGCGGCGTGCCCTGGCCGGTCGAGGTGAACCGTTCGCGCAGGACGGCGTACTCGGCGAGGAGGGTCTGCTTGAGCGCCGCGACGTTGACCCCGGTCACCTGGCTGGTCAGCACCGGCAGGAAGATCCCGGGCCCAGCGGTCGGGCTCGTCCGCAGCAGCACCTGCACCGCGGCCAGGGCAGCCCCGGCCTCGCTGCGGCTGTACCCGGCCGTCCGGCCGTGGGCAGTGATCCACGGTCCGTGGAGCCGCGACGCAGGGAGCAGCACGCCACCGACCGGCGTCCACGACAGATCAGGCGGTGCGGAGGTCTCCGGGGTGGAGGTCGAAGGCGGCGGCGTGGGACCGGTGGACAGCCTGCCGTCGGGGCGGCTGTTCGCGGGCCCGGCCGGACCTTCGGCAAGGTGCTGGGCAAACCACGCCACGAGCAGGAGCGTCACCGCGATCACGATCACGATAGGGATTGCCCGGATCCGCGGGGGCCGGTTCCGGCCCCGGAGCCGGTCGCGCGCTGTCCGGCTGCGGCTGCTCGTCAGTGGGGCCGGTGGCGCTGTCATGTCCGAGGCAGGGAAGTCAGGCGCTCGGTGAACGAGAGGACTCCCGGCAGTGGGAACCGGATCGTCGGGGACGTGGCTGGGACGGTTCTCGGAGGGAGACATGTCCATCACCCGCCGTTCGCCCTACTTGAGCACGGCGCCGACGAGCCCGGAAGCCAGGCTCATCAGCGACAGCCCACCGAGGACCCAGGGGATACCGGTCGCGCCGTCCACGGCCAGGTTCGACCGATTCCGACGTCCGAGGATCATCATCAGCGCGCACAGGCCGAACCCGACCAAGCCGGCGACGATCCCGATCCACTTCAGCCAACCGAGCATCTGGTTCGCCACCTGGCCCAGGCCCGGGGGCGCGACCGGTGCCGGGTCAGGGACGGCGGCCTGAACGGCCATCCACATCAGTTGAGTTGTCATGCATGTCATTCACCAGGGCTGTGTCCGCGGTGGCAACGAGACCTGTGGATAACTGGAGGACTGTGGGCGAACGTGATGCCGTGGCCCACGAGACGCGTGGTGCGCGGCACAGCTGGATTGATCGACCACCTGCCGGGGCGCGTGTGCAAGATCGTGATCTCAGCGGGTATGCCACCTCTTGACGCGCTTTCCGGCAGCCGCCGCCCGGTCGGTCCTGGCGCGGTTTCGGCTGCCGGTCGCCCCTGGTTGGAGGCAGGCAACCTCCGTCCTTGCCCGCACCTTCGATCATGAAGAGCTCGTGAACCGGCGGCGAGGACTGCCATTACAGCGAACCGTCCGCCACCGTGACCGGGTGGCGGACGGCTTGCTGTTCGTGGAGGGCGCCCCGGATTGGATCACAGGCGCCAGGGTGGGAGGAGTTCCCCAAAACGCGGTCTGGTCGATGAGACGTGAACAAGTTCCAGCCAGTTATGACATGGCTGCAGTCACGGTGAGGGTGCCGGTCGTAGTCCCGGCGGGGTCCAGGACCAAGTCGTAGGGTAAGCAGTCACACCCCCTGCTGATCTGCGGCGTGTCGGTGCTTGCGTCCGGT
>CAZOWW010000066.1:13424-31261 GCA_964583765.1 uncultured Kineosporiaceae bacterium | reverse complement strand
AACCGGACGCAAGCACCGACACGCCGCAGATCAGCAGGGGGTGTGACTGCTTACGAGCCCGCCTCCTCTGTCCACGAACAACACGACGTACTTCTGGCGGGCCGACGCGATCGATTCTGCCGATGCCAATATCAGGAGTGCGTGGACGCCGTGGTGCGGGTTCACGATCGACACTTCGCAAGGATGGCCGACCTTCACGACCGCGCCCAAGACCGGGACGATCGGGACACCGTTGACGTTCGGGATGACTCATTCGGCGGGTACCGTCACCTACAGGTACTCGTTGAACAGCGAGGCCCCCGCGGGGGACCCGATCGCGGTCGGGACCGTGTTGACGTTCACGCCCAGGATGTTCGGGACGATCGATTTGCGGGTGTGGGACTACGACTCGGCGGGGAACCACTCCTCGACGGCGGCGTTTACCACGATCACTGTGAGCGAGGCGGGGATCTCGGGCCGGTGGGGGCTGGATGAGACCAGTGGGACCACCAGGGCTGCGGATTCGGCGTGCGTGGTTGCTGGGGTGAGTCCGACCGCGACGGCGTTCACGTTGCCGTCCTCGGGGACCGCGGTGGGTCAGGGCGCGCATGTGTCCACGAGCTACCCAGGGGATGCGGGGGTGCATTTCAACGGATCGGCGCAGGCAGCGACCTCGGGGAGCATCCCGGCCCCGAATGGGGCGAACCAGACCGTGATGGCCTGGGTACGCCTGGATTCGACGGCGGGGACGAGCACACGGCGGGTGGCGGTGAGTGTGGACGCTGGTACTGGGACTGCGATGTCGCTGGGCGTGGCCCCGGACCCCGGCGGCAGCGGGACGCTGCGGTTCTTGGCCGAATGGTCCGGGACCCGCAAGGTCACGACCGCGGCCACGCGCCAGGTGTGGGACACGGATGACGTGGTGGAGTTGGGCACCTGGTACCACCTGGTCGGGGTGCTCGGCCGCAGTGGGCAGGACGTGACGCTCTACGTGCAGATGGTGCCGGGTGCCGGGCTCTGGTTTGACGGGGACTCGCACATGTGGGCTCCGGTGACGGATACGTCGTTCTTGTACACCAGCACGCAGGGGCCGGTGCGGATCGGGTCCTCGCTGGCTCTGCCGGCCACTCAGGGCTGGGTCGGGGACGTGGACGAGGTGCGGGTCTACCCAGGCGTCATTTCGGATGTGACCTTGGGTACCGCGTCCACGTGGGCTGGCGTGGTGCTCAGCAAGGCTGCCTGTCAGTGATCTGAGGCTCGGCGTTGCCCCCCCGGGGGGGTGGCGCCGAGCCTCACAGCATGTGTTCTTGCCTGGCCGGTGGGCCGGGCGTGCGGGGCACGGGGATCGACGAGGAGACATGATGGGTCACTTGCTGGGTACCTGGATCGGTTCTGGGACGCGCGACGGGCACCGCTCAGGGCTGCTGGGACGCAGCGGGCCTCGGCGGGGCCGTGCAGGGGTTGCCGCGGGCGTGTGTGCGGCGTTGGCCCTGGCCGGGATCACGCCGGTCGCTGCGCAAGCCTCGATCGGTAAGTGGAAGCCCTTGTCCCCGGCGAAGGAACCCGTGGGCAAGTGGGCCCCTCTCAAGGAAGGAACCGCCGGCGCGGTCACCCAGGCCGCGGGCGGGCCTGGGACGCCGCGGGTCTCCTGGCCCCAGGCCGCCACGGGGACGGCCGCAGTCTCTGGGACCCAGAGCACCGTCGTGTCCGGCACGCCGGTGCGCCTGGTGAATGCCTCCACCGGACACGAGGCCGCCTCGCGGCAGATGCGGGTGCAGGTGCGCCCTCGGGCCGAGGCCCAGGGCCTGCACGTGAACGGTCTGGTGTTCACCGTGGCCACCACCAGTGGTGCCTCGGCCCCGACCCGGGTCTCGGTGGACGTGCGCGGTGTGGCCCAGGCCTATGGCGGGGACTGGGGTGCCCGCGCCCGCCTGGTCCAGTTGACCGGCTGCCACCAGGACACCGCAGGGGTGGTCTCCGGCTGCACCGGGCGGGTGGATCTGCCCACGACCAACACCCAGGGCACCAGTGTCTCGGCCACCTTGACACCGGCCACCACCCCCGCGACGTCCACGACGGCGACCTCGACCAGCACCCCGGTGGCCGCCTCGCGGGTGGACGCGCTGGGCTCGGTGATCCCGGTGGCAGCCACGGGTACCGGCTCGGGCGTGGTCTCGGCCGCGGCGGGCACGGGCACCGTGGTGGCCTTGACGTCCGGCGTGTCGGGGAACGCGGGCTCCTATGCGGCGACATCGTTGTCCCCGGCGTCCACGTGGGCGGCGGGCAACCAGTCCGGGTCGTTCACCTGGAACTACCCGATCAACGTGCCGGGGGTGCCCGGGGGCCTGGTCCCGAGCGTGGGGATCGGGTACGACTCGGGGTCGGTGGACGGGGAAGTTGCGGCCACGAACAACCAGCCCTCGTGGATCGGGGACGGGTTCGATCTGGGCGCGGGGTACATCGAACGCTCGTATGTGGCGTGCAATGACGACAAGACCGCGGATGCGAACAACACGGGGCTGACGACCGGGGATCTGTGCTGGAAGTCGGACAACGCGACGATCTCGATGGGGAGCCGGTCCGGGCCGCTGGTCAAGGACTCCAGCACCGGGACGTGGAAGTTGTACGGCGATGACGGCTCGAAGATCACCCGTGAGGGGACGTGGGGGGCCAGTTCGGGGGAGTACTGGACACTGACCGCCCCCAACGGGACGATCTACACGTTCGGTAAGGGCAGCGCGGTGGGCAGCACGGCCACTGGCAGTGCCTGGAGCGTGCCGGTGGCCTCGAACCAGCCCAGTGAGCCGAACTACAACGCCTCCTACGCCACGTCGATCAAGTCGATGGTCTGGCGGTGGAATCTGGACTCGGTCCAGGACGTACACGGCAACGTGATGACCTACGTTTACACCCCCGAGACGAACAAGTACGGGCAGAACGCGAACCACACGGTGGCCTCGTACACCAAGGGCGGGGTCCTGAAAGAGATCGACTACGGGTTGCGTGCGGACGCGACGAGCGCTCCGGCCGGGGCGAAGGTGATTTTCACGACCGCCGAGCGGTGCATTGCGACGGGGACGACCACGTGTCCTTCGCAGTTGACCTCGACGACGGCCTCGTCGTGGCCGGATGTGCCGTTCGACCAGATCTGCGACGCGACCGTGGGAACGGTCAGCGCCCCGGCCACGGGCGGGTGCGTGAATGTGCAGTCTCCGGCGTTCTTCTCCCGGCTGCGTCTGACCGGGATCACCACTCAGATCCTCAAGACCGGTACGACCTCCTACAACCCGGTCGACACCTACGGGTTGACGCAGAAGTTCTTGCCCGCCGGGGACACCACCAACGGTCAGATCTTGTGGTTGTCGGGGATCAGCCACATCGGCGACGGGGGCGGGGGATCGTTGGCCGCGCCGCCGGTGACCTTGAACAATCAGGACACTCCGGCACCGAACCGGGTGGACGCGATCGGGGACGGGGCCCCGGCGTTGAACCGGTACCGCCTGACCTCGATCATCACCGGGTCGGGGGAGACGATCTCGGTGAGCTATTCGATGGGGGCCAACGCCTCCAAGTCCCAAGACTGCACGTCCACGCAGCTGCCTTCGGATGTCACGAACAACACGATGCGGTGTTTCCAGGCCGGCTACCTCAAACCGGGCGCGACGGTGGCGACGTTGAACTGGTTCCACAAGTACCTGGTCACTCAGGTCGATGTACGCGACGACGCCACCCATCAGCCCGATGTGGTGACCACGTACGAGTACGAGGGCAACCCGGCCTGGCACTTCGACCGTGACGACACCGTCCCGGTCAAGCTACGGGCCTGGGGCCAGTGGCGCGGGTACCCCAAGGTCTGGACCATCGTCGGTGGAGTCACCGGCCCGTGGACCGCGTCCGAGGCGTGGGTCATGCAGGGCATGAACGGCGACTGTGCGAACACCGCCTGCTCGACGAAGAAGACCGGGACCTTCACCGATTCGCGCAATGGCTCGATCGCGGATGAGGACCTGGACGCCGGCGTGGTCCGTGACGCGGTGACCTACAACGGGTGGACCGGCACACTCGCAACCACAGGCGAGATCGGGGGAACTGCCGGGGCGAAGGTGTCCGAGACCCTGACCACGCCCTGGCTGAGCGCGGCCACCGCCAACGACGGGGTCCGCAAGGCCATGCTGTCCGGGACCGCGGCGACCAACACCCGCACCTACCGGGCCGATGGCACCACGTACCTGGAGACCGCAGCCTCGACCACGTTCGACGCCGACGGGCTGCCGGCCGCGGTGGAGAACCTGGGCGATGACCGCTCCGGCATGCCCGGGGACGACTCGTGCACCCGGTACACCCGCACCTCCCGGCGCTTGGCCGCCACATCCACCACCGCCGCCATCTGGATCATCGGGGTGGTCACCGCGACCGAGAGGGACAAGGGCACGTGTGCGGCTACGCCCTCACGCCCCGCGGACATCCTGTCGGCTACCCGCACGATCTACGACGGGGCGACCAGTTGGGCCAGCGGCCAATCGGCGACCCTGACCAAGGGCGACGTCACTCAGGCGCTGGCCCTGTCCGGGTGGGACACCGGCACGAACACCGGCACCTACCAGTTGGCCGCGAAGAACGGTTACGACTCGTTCGGGCGGACCGTGGATGTGTGGGACGCGCAGAACAACAAGACCCACACGGCTTACACCCAGGGCACCACCGGGCCGGTGTCCAAGGTCGCGGTCACCGATGCGTTGAGCCACACCGCGTCCACGACCCTGGATGCCTGGCGTGGCCTACCGGCGACAATCACCGACGCGAACCAGAACGTCACCACCCTGGGCTATGACCCTCTGGGGCGCCTGACCGGGGTATGGATGCCCGGGCAGGCCACCAGCGGCAGCGCGAACACCATCTACTCCTATGCGGTCTCGGCGACCGCCCCGGCGGTGGTGACCACCAAGAGCTGGCTGACCGGCGGCACGTATGTCACCAGCTACACCTACTACGACGGGATGCTGCGCCCCTGGGAAACCCAGGACTACCCCGGCACCCTGGACACCGCGAACCGCATCGTCAGCGTCAACAGCTACGACGGGCGGGGTCTGCTCGTGAGCACCGCCGGTCCATCCCAGGTCTCCGGCGCCCCCAGTGCCACCGATCCGGGCACGATCGTGGACTACTCCCTCACCGCGCGCACCGACCTGACCTACGACGGAGCCGGCCGCCTCACCAAGTCCAGCCTGCGCGCCGGCATGCACGACAACGGGTGGACCTACTACACGACCACCACCAGCTACGACGGCGAATCCACCACGGTGGTCCCCCCGGCCGGAGGCACCCCCAGGACCACCATCGTCGATGCCTTGGGCCGCACCAGCACCCTGCGCCAGTACACCACCAGCTCCGGGACGAGCGGGGCGTACCAGGACACCGCCTACACCTACCGGCCCGACGGGCTGTTGACCTCGTTGACCGACCCGGCCGGGGTCACCTGGACCCGGGGCTATGACCTGATGGGCCGCTCGACCAGCGGCACAGACCCCGACCACGGGGCGACCTCGACCACGTACACCAGCACCGGGCAGGTCCAGACCAGCACCGACGCCACAGGCACCCTGGCCTATGAGTACGACGCCCTCGGGCGGGCGACCAAGGCCCACACCGGGTCGCTGACCGGGCCGGTGGTGGCCGCATGGACCTACGACACCGCCACCAAGGGCCTGGGCAAGGTGGCCACCGCCACCTCCTATTCCGGCAGCAACGCCTACACCCGCACGGTCACGGGTTATGACACCTGGGGACACATCACCGGCACCACCTTGACCATCCCGACGGCCGAAGGGGTCCTCGGCGGGCCCTACACCCACACCTACACCTACCGGCCCGACGGGCTGCTGTTCACCGACCAGCAGCCGGACCTGCCCGGCGTCAGCGCGGAGAAGCACGTCTTCTACTACGACGCATTAGGCCAGATCCGGCAAATGGCGACCACCGTCGGATTCCAGGCAGCCTCGATCACCTACACCCCCTTCGGGGAGATCAACCAGATCGACTCCGCGTTCAACGCCCAGAAAGATCTCATCACCAGCTACGGCTACGACGCGGGCACCCGGCGCCTGACCTCCCGAGCCATCCAGCGCTACGGATACACCGGGTACGCCAGCAAGGAGAACTACAGCTACGACGCGGCGGGGAACCTGACTCAGGTCAGTGACCAGCCCACCGACACCGCCGCGGGAACCCCCACCGATACCCAGTGCTTCACCTACAACGCCCTGCAACAACTCACCCGCGCCTGGACCCCCAACACCGCCTCCACCTGCGCGAGCACCCCCAGCACTTCGATCCTGGGCGGCCCGGCCCCCTACTGGCAGGACTGGACCTACCACCTTGCCAGCGGCCTGCGCGCCACCCAGGTCGACCACACCACCACCGGGACCTCCACCACCACCTACACCTACCCCACCTCCGGGGCGGTGCACACCCTGACCGGCACCACCACCACCGGGGCCACCACCGCCAGCACCGCGTACACCTACGACAACGCCGGGAACCTCAAGACCACCACCCCCAGCACCGGCACCGGCACCACACTCACCTGGGACGCCCAGGACCACCTCGCCCAGGTCACCAAGGGCACCGCCACCACCAGCTACATCTACGACGCCTACGGCACCCGCCTGCTCACCCACGACGCCACCGGCGCGACCTTGTACCCCGACGCCACCAGCGAGATCCGCCTCGACACCGCGACCGGGAACCGCACCGGCACCCGCTACTTCACCATCGGCGGACAAAACCGCGGCATCCAGACCATCACCACCGCCAAGGACGGCACCACCATCACCGCCTCGTCCTTGACCCTGACCGCCACCGAGCCCCACGGCACCATCGACGTCGCAGTGGATTCCAACCCCCAGACCGTCACCAACCGCCGCACCCAACCCTTCGGAACCCCCCGCGGCACCCAACCGATCTGGGGCACCACCCGCGGCTTCGTCAACGGCATCCCCGACTCCACTACCGGCTACACCCGCCTCGGCGCACGCGACTACGACCCCACCACCGGCCGATTCATCACCACCGACCCCCTCTTCGACCTCGGTGACCCCAAATCCTTCAACGGCTACGACTACGCCGACAACAACCCCACCACCGCCGACGACGCCACCGGCCTCAACTGCCACTCCGCCGCATCCTGCGCCGTCATGTACCCCGACAACTCCACCGCCGAAACAAACCCCGGCATCGAAGCCGCCCGAGGCCACGCCACATCGGCAAGAAACGAACGCACCGCCTACGCTGGCGAGACCACCAACATCACTTCCGACGGCACCACAAACGCAACAAACGTCGATTTCGATGGCGGGCAGATGGGTCGCGGGCTCGCGGAGGGCATGGCGAAAGCCATGGGCTTTGGTGATACTTTCGCCGGGGCGGGGCGTGAGATATCGCAACTCACGGGACATGACTGTGGCCCCTACATTGACTGTGCTGCATACAGCGCACAGCTCCTTCTTGATGGCGTAAATATTGAGACGATATTCACCCCGATGGGTGAAGTGGAGGGTGCGGCGGCAGGTTCGCGGTTTTCTTGGGGGTGGAAGGCCTTGATTGGCCTTAGCGATCGTGCTGCCGCGAGCACGGCGCGAGCTGAAGAGGTTGTACCTGACCTCGTGGCCTATACTGGTCAGAGGACCAGTGGTGTTCTCGTTCGTGAGGACGGGACACAGGTTGCTCTCCAGAGTGGTCGAAATGGCGGCCCGGCTCTCAGCCTGCCGAAGCCTCGCCCAGGAATGAATGGCAACATCGTCACCCATGTGGAGGCTCATGCGGCAGCGATCATGCGCAAGGAAGGACTCAAGTCGGCGACCTTGTGGATTAACCGGATGCCCTGTTCTTCCAATAATGGATGTCTTTACAATGTCTCACGCATGGTGCCGACAGGTTCAACCCTCGACATATATGTAATGCCGGAAGGTAGTTCCGGTCCGCTCCTGGACTGGTTCAAGGTGACAGGGACAGGCTGATGCGCGCGTCGTATTATGACCCCACTATTGACGAATCGATTGAGATTGCTGATTGCTCGGAGCGTGATATCTCAACCTTGATTTCCGCAATCCTGAGCCTCAGTTCGGGGCGAGGTCACCCCACGCTTGAACTTATTCGGGGCGATGGAAGCAGCTTGGCTCTGTCGACGGATGGTATGCGGGCGTATCTGGTCTTCACCAATTCCTTAGGGGAATCTTTTCATAGTATCGGTCATGGTGACGGTGAATGGATGGTCTTCGACTACTTTGGGTCCTGGAGCGAAGCCCCGGTGGATTCATTGGTGCGCCTTGATGACGCGGTCGAGAGCCTCAGGGGGTACGTTTTGAGCGGTGTTGCGGATACGGGGAGCGTGCTCTTTGAACCTGAATGATTGGCGATTGTCGTGAAGACCCATGGACAACTTTGTGTCGGGAGGCTATTGTTTGGCGATCTTCAGTCGCAGGCGACTATTGTCCCGGCGTTGACAGCGACGGCAAGACTGCCGAAGTAGCGGTGGACGGAGTTCCTGCCCTGCGCCACGGGCTCGGGCTCGGGTGTGGATTACTCGCTGACGGCACGCACCGATGTGGCCTATGGGGGGCCGCGTGGGTGATCAAGTCCAGCCTTCCGCCGACATGCACGACAACGAGTGGACCTACTGCCCGACGACCATCACCTATGACAGCGAATCGCCGCTGTGGTCCCTTCGGCCGCAGGGCCTGTTCATAGTGGGGCGTACGGTGTGTGGCGACATGGTGGGGTCTGGGGGTGTGCAAGCGGAGCGGGCCGGCCGACTTGGATGATCATGGAGGGTGCTTGACGTCCAAAGCGATCAGCCGGAGGCTGACCGTCCCTGTATGTGTATTTTCCCACATCCGCCCAAAGGATGTCGTCCGTGACCGCCCAAACGGTCAGGAGGATGTGCCGCTGGTCACTTGGCAGATGCTGGACATGCTCCCGGACCGCCGAGCCCTACGCGGAGGCCACCATGAGTTGGAGATGGTGCTGGCTGAGACTTGACGGGGTTCGTCGGCACCGTCAGCGTGCCGATGTCCTGGGTGAGAAACGGCCTCCCGTTGTCTTTGGCGGAGGGTCGGAAGGACCGTGCGGTGGTGCGCGGAGGCTCCTGTGTTCACGGTAGAGGTGGGCGCACATGTCCAAGGCCTCAGGCTTGGCGCGTCTGATGGCCCTGGAGACAGGGTGATCGAAAGGATATCTCGCAGAGATTTCCGCAAGCCGCATATTCGGGGCCACGGTGAGTCCGTTGGGGCTTGTCGTCAGGTCTGCGACAGTAAGCGCCGCGAGTAGCTCGGGCTTGATAGCTGTGAGTGAGAACTCCGTGTCGAGCAGGTTCTGAAGGCCGCGCTCCTCGGCTTCGAAGCGGGCGTATGTGTGGTGGGCGACGAGACCGGGAACCGCGATGGGGAACGCCGAGCTCAAGTTCCCTCTTGGCCGCCCCGGGGCCGGTTGGCTTGCCTCTGCGCAGGATGTGCCGTGGCATCCGCTGTCCTTGCGTGTTGCGTCCTCGTTGACTGTTCGCGTATCCAACCGTTCGCTTATCGCCCCGTACCGCAGGAACCTCGCACCGTCCAAGGAGTGGAGGCCTGTGTCGACCAGCCCTGGGCTGTAGCCGATGTCATGCAGCCAAGCGGCGGTCTCGACCAGGTCGGTGTCCGACCCAAGTAGTGGCGCGAGCTCTCGAACCCTACGAGCTACGCCCTGGGTGTGGGCCCAGCGGCGGGGGAGCGCCTCCGCGAGCAGGCTCCGGGCGAGTTCCTCGGCACGGCGCGGCTCGTCCCCTGGGGCAGGTCCCATGGTCGGAGCGTAGGTCGCGTGGCTCTGGCTACCGCCCACCGCAACAAGGACGTCTTGGGACGTCTTGTGTTAGCGTCGCGGTGAGTTCGGGAGGTTCTCATGCCTGATGTCCGTCCGGGGAACCAGTCACTCAAGCGCGCACTGGCCCAGGCACGGCTACGCGAAGTGGATATCGCCACCGCCCTGGACGTTGACCCGAAGACGGTCCGCCGTTGGCTCGACGGCCGCCTGCCCCAGGCTCGGCACCGGTGGGCGCTGGCGGACCTCGTGGGCAGGCACGAGTTCGACCTGTGGCCCCAGGTCACGGGCACGGACCCGGTGAGTCCGGAGCTCGTCGCCACCTACGAAAACCGCAGTGCCGTGCCCGGCGCCACCTGGCGAGCTCTGTTCGCGGGGGCCGCCGCCGAGATCGGGATTCTCGTCTACAGCGGGCTCTTCCTCGCGGAGGACGCCGAATGCCTGCGCATCCTGGCTGCCCGGGCCAGGGCCGGAGTCCGGGTGCGGATCCTGCTGGGTGACCCTGACGACCCCCTCATCGCCCGGCGGGGTGGCGAGGAGGGCATCAACGAGGCCATGACCGCCAAGGTCCGTAACGCCCTGGTGCACTACCGGCCGTTGCTGGAGGTCCCGGGAGTGGAACTGCGCCTGCACGCCACGGTTCTCTACACCTCGATCTTCCGAGCGGACGACCAGCTGCTGGTCAACCCTCATGTGTTCGGCCTCGCGGCCTCGCATTCCCCGGCACTGCACCTGCGCCGGCTCGACGAGGACGGAGTGACGGCGACCTATCTCGAGGCCTTCGAGAGAGTCTGGGATTGCGGCGCGGCGCTCGCCGGAGTCAGATCCGGCGTCTGATGTCGCCAGCGTCGGATGCTGCGTCGCCGCTCCCTGGCCCGGTTCTCGATCGGTGCCCAGTCCCCAAGCTGATGAGCGCTCAGCCCCAGGGGTTGATGTCGTGGACCAGGAGGCGCACCCGGGCGGCGATCTCGTCGATGCGCGGAGCATCCACCGTCCCGGCACAGAACACGGCTTGGGCGTCGGTGTGCGTGGCGAGCTGTTCGAGCACCTCGTACGGTGTGCCGTCTTGGTCGGCGCCGCCGTCCTCTTGGTCGGTGGTCGCGGACACCTCGAGCGTGTCGACCAGGACGTAGCCCCGGTCGTATGCGGCCAGGGACAGCCTGACACGCGCCCAGCGACGGTCGACCGGTGAGATCGTCGCGGGGCATTGCATCAGCCCGATGGCCAGAGACCGACCTGTGCTCACCGTGTGCGCCCTCCGTCCTCGGTGGTGGAGGCGCCGAGGCGGGCGGCTTCGCCACCAGTACCCGCCCCGGCGCTGGACCCCAGTCAACGGGCGTCGACGCGGCAGGGGAACTACGTGTCGGGACGGGCAGTGGGACGGCCCGGGCGTCCTCGCGGCGTCCCACCGGGGTCGTCGAGGTGTCCGCCCATGGGGCGCGACGATGGGGCCATGGCGGCCCGGCGGCTACTGCTTCGCGCGGTGCGTGGGGTCGCCGTCCTGGTGCGGGATCTCGCCGGCGCGGTCCGGCAGGCCCTCGAGCCGACGGGCGTGGTCGACCATGGCCTGGATGGCCGTCAGGGACTGCGCCGACAGGCCCAGCGCGCTCACGGCGAGGTCCCGCACCGCGCCGTCCCGCAGAGCCACGAGAAGTTCGAGTTCGGCATCGACGGCATGGGCGGCGTCTTCGTCGAAGAAGTAGGACGGGGCGACGCCGAAGAAGTCGGCGAGTGCCTCCAGGTGCCGCTTGGTGGGGTTGTCCCGGGCGCCCTTGCGCAACTGCCAGATGTAGGCAGCGGAGATGGTCGGGCCCCCGCGCTCCTCGATGGCCCGGGCCACCTGCTCGTATGTGTACTCGCCCTTGGCCGGGTGGACCACGGCGAACAGGTGGTCCAGCTTCTCGGCCAGAGTCCGGCGTCCTGGCGCCTCCTGGTCGCTCTGGCTCACTGCCACCTCCACCTTCGCTGGTCCTGGCGTCCTGCCGGGCATCCCCCTGGGCACGGACGCCGCCAGGCGGATCTGACGATCCGACCTCACCTCTCCCTGCGGCGCAGGTGACCGGTGCCCACCGTTCCGCCCGGAATCGGCACGAACCTCTTGCCGAACGCTCGTCATCCGCTTAGTTTGAAGCCAGGACATTAACTGGCGTAAACGAAGGCGGTGGGGGATGAGCATCCGGAGATCGTGTCGATGGAGTGGCCGGCTCCAGTCCGCCGGGGGCGAGGAGGCCCAAGGCTGGTCGATCGTCTGCTGGCAGGGAACGCCCCCGACCCTATCCAGCGCACGTGTGCTGCCGCCCGATCCACCGGTAGAAGGACGGGCGTACTCACGGCTGGCGAGCACTGAATGAGCGCGCGCCTGGTCGTCGGGGCGCTCGCCGTCCCGGTAGAACTCGTCCTGGGGTTGGGCGCCGCCTTCAGCGCCGAAGCCGACGCGCGGACCGCCCTCGCCGGCCCCAGCATGAGCCAACCCGGGACGCCGGCCGGCACCGCGCCCCAGCGGTACCCCGGCGGAGCCACGGGATGCGCTCTGCCGGACCCGACCGGCACCGGCGGATGCGTCACTGGTGCCACCGCCTGGCTGTTGGGTCAGGTGGCCGCCCACATCCACCAAGGCCCCGTGACCTGCTGGGACGCCCACGCCTGGAACCCGACCAGCGACCACCCGCTCGGCCGGGCCTGCGACTACACCATCGGCGTCCTCGGGAAGTTCCCCGGCCCAGCGGACATCGCCCGCGGATGGGCCCTGGCGACCTGGCTGCGCACTTACGCGGGCGCGCTGGATGTCTCCTACGTCATCTGGCAGGGCCGGATCTGGTCCCGCACTCATGACACCGAGGGCTGGCGGCCCTACGACGGGGGAGGGGTCTACGACCCCACCGACGTCACCGGCGGCCACTACGACCACGTCCATGTCAGCCTCAGCGAGTAGTAGGCAGGGCCGCATGCGAGCCGGCGAGCCACTGTCGTGCACCCCGGACGACGGGAACGCCCGCGCCCCACGGCGCCACCCCAGATACCACCGGATCACCCGAGGCATCACCGGCCGACTCCAGGGAGGGACCCCATGACGAAGAACGCACTCACCCAGCAAGAACTCCTGGCGCTGCCCGTCACCGTCGACGTCGTCACCGCGGGACGGGCCTTCGGCATCTCCCGCGACGGCACCTACGACCTGCTGCGACGCGACGAGTTCCCCGTGCGGACGATCCGCGTGGGCCGCTCGCGCCGCGTCCCGCGGGCCGAACTCTTCCGGGTGCTGGGGATCGCCGAGGCCGACGGACCGCGGGAGGCCTCGGCATGAGCTCGCCGGCCCTCTCAGCGGGAGGTCTCGGCATGAGCTCGCTCCCCATGCCACTTCGCGCGGGAGGTACCGATGCCACGGTCCTGGAGTGAGGCCGTCAAGGCGTGCAAGGAACACCCGAAGAAGATCGGCGGGCGCTGGTGCCGGTGCTACGGGGTCGGCTGGCGGTACCGCATGGGCCTTCCTGATCCGGTGACCGGTCGGATGGGCCGCCCGGAGTGGTCCCCGAGCTTCCCGACCAAGGAGGCCGCCGACCGTCACCAGCGCGAGACGCGTCAGGCCATCGCCGAGCACACCTACACGCGCGACCGCGGTGCCACCGTGGAGCGCTGGCTGATCCAGTGGCTGGACGCCAAGGAGCGCGCGGGCAGGAAGCCCTCGACGATCTCCGGGTACCGCAGTGTCGTCGAGGGTCACCTGATCCCGCACCTGGGACAGCACCGGGTCGGTGAGCTACGTGTCGACCATGTCCAGGCGATGCTCGACCGCATCGCGAGCACGCCGTCGATCCGCGTGGGGACCGAGCGGGCGCCCACGGCCTCGACCCTGCTGAACATCCGTGGTGTGCTGCGGACCGCGCTGTCCGATGCCGAGCGGTTGCAGATGGTCGAGCGGAACGTGGCCAAGCTCGCGGTGATCCCCTCGGTGCGGCGTCCGGCACCGGTCCAGGTCAGCCCGGACCGGCTGTCGCGGTTCCTGGCCTACGTGACCGGGGATGCGCTGGAGGTCCTGTGGACCATCGACGTGATCTACGGGATGCGCCGGGCCGAGCTGTGCGGGCTGCGTTGGGAGGACGTCGATGCCCAGGCAGGGATTCTGCGGGTCTGTCACGCCCTGGTGGAGGTCGAGGGCCTGCACGCGTGCCCGTACTGCCCGGGCAAGCACCGGCGGCTGTTGTTCGGCACGGTCAAGTCCCGGGCCGGTGAGCGGGTGTACCCGCTGATCCCGGACGTGGCCGGGTTGCTGGAGGAACAGCGCCGTCGCCAGGACGCCGACCGCGTCCTGTTCGGGGCGGACTACCTGGACCACGGGCTGGTCTTCGCCAGGCCCGACGGCAACCCCTGGCGACCCGCCTGGGTGTCCGCACGGTTCAAGAAGCTGGTTGAGGCCTCCGGGGCGGCCGACGGGTTGAAGGCCGTGCCGTCGGTCAAGGCCCTGCGCTCGACCGCGACGTCGAACCTGTTCGAGCTGGGCGTGCCCATCGAGGTGGTCTCGGCCCTGACCGGTCACGCGGACTCCGAGGTCACCCGCAACCACTACCTGACGGTCTCCGCGGACCGGGTCCGGGCGGAGTACACGGCGATCGCTGCGCGTCTGGCCGTGGGACGTAGTGACCGCCAAAGTGACCAGAACTCGCACCACGCCGATCTTGAGGCGGGAGGTGGTGCCGAGAAATAGCAGGTCAAGAGCCTGTTGATCTGTGCCCCCGAGAGGGATCGAACCTCCGACACACGGTTTAGGAAACCGTTGCTCTATCCACTGAGCTACGAGGGCTGGGCGACGAGAGGGCCCTCAGTGGGTGGGGCGGCATGATCGATCCATGCCCCGAGGGCGTCCCTTGTGCGCGTGTGCCCAGGTTACCGCAGCGAGGCCTCGGGCTGCCGTGGTCGAGCGCTGGTCGGGTCGGCGGCCGAGTGGCCCGCCTCCTGCCCGTGGCCGCGGAGAAGCCCCCGCCGGCCGCGCGGTGCGCAGGAGCTTCGTTGAGGCTCATGGACCTCTCGCAGGTGGACGGCCTTTCCGGGTGGTGGTCGGTGGCGTCCTGGCGACAGATGGGATGTCTGGTGGCCATGCCATTGCCTGAGAGGCCTGTCGCCTCTAGGCTCCATGACTGACCGTAGTTGCATGACTATCAGCTGTGACTGCGGGGCGTGCCTGGGCCCGGTCCATGCCCAGAGCGCGCGTGCGGCACAGGGGGCGTCATGACAGTGAGGTCTGGCCCGCTGACCCTGCGGCGACGCTTCCGATGCGCGTTGGCTGAGGTTCTGGCGGGAGTAGTGGTCGTCGATGCGACGGCCTGGCGCGTCTGTGCCCAGGAACGGGCCGGCTCGGTACCTGTCGGATCTGCCGACATCGCCTCCGTGCCCCCTGCTGCTGCCGTTCCTGCCTCCGCCGATCTGGCTCCCGTCCACGTCTCCGTCCCCGTCTTCCCCGCCGTTCCCGTCCCCGTCATTCCCGTCGTCGCGCCTCCCGTCTTCCCCACCGTTCCTGCCCCCATCTCCACCCGCGCCGTCCCCGCTGCGCCGTTCCGATCTCGCCGCGCTGTCCCGGTTCCGGGCCTCGGGCACCGGTCGGAGCACCATCCACCTGCAGGCACGCCGAGCGGAGTGACCCGTGGTTGACCCGTTACAGCTCCTCGTGATCGAAGACTCCGCCGATGACGCCGAGCTGATCCTGCGGCAGTTGCGCCGGGGCGGGGTGACCTGCGAGGCCACGAGGGTGCAGACCTTCCCGGCGGTGCGGGAGATCCTCGCGGCGGGGGCGGGCCGCCGTCCGGACGCCGTGATCTGTGACTACAACCTGCCGGGATACACCGCGATCGACGTCCTGGACTGCCTGAACACCAGCACCTCGGACATCCCACTGCTGGTCGTCACCAACTCCTTGTCCGAGGAGGTCGCGGTCGCCTGCATGCGTGCCGGCGCCGCCGACTATCTCGTCAAGGACCGCCTCACCACTCTCTCCGCGGCGGTGAGTCGTTCCATCGCGGGTGCCGAGTCCCGACGACGGCATCGGGCGGCCGAGCGGGCGCTCACCGAGAGCGAGACGCGTTTCCGCCAGGCGTTCGACGGTGCGCCGGTGGGTGCCGCCCTGATCAGCCTCGAGCCGGCGCGTCGCGGGGACGTGATCCGGGTGAACGCGGCGCTGTGCGCACTCACCGGTTTCACGGAGCGACAGCTGCTCGGCATCAAGAGCTGGCAGATGACCCACCCCGCCGATCGCGACCCGTGGCGGATGGAGGTCATCGGTCTCTCGACGGCCCGGAGCGAACGCGTGCAGCGTGAGATCCGACTGATCCGGGCGGACAGCCGCGTCATCTGGGTCCGCATGACCTCCTCGGTGGTCCGGCGTGACGGCCACCCCTGGTACGCCGTCACCCATGTCGAGGACGTCACGGCCCGCAAGCACGCCGAGGCCGAGCTCGCCCGCCGTGCCCTGATCGATCCACTCACGTCCCTGCCCAACCGGCTGCTGCTCACTGACCGCCTCCGAGCCGCATTACGCACGGTGGTCCAGGGCAGGGGCGCCGTCGGCGTGGTCTACCTCGACCTGGACCACTTCAAGGACGTCAACGACACCTTCGGACACGAGATCGGGGACCGGCTCCTCACAGAGATCGGTCGGAGGCTCGGCGTCACCTCGCGCCCGCAGGACACCCCTGGCCGGATCGGCGGGGACGAGTTCGTCGTCATCTGCCCGCAGCTCGAGGGCGACGCCGAGATGCGATCGATCGCCGCGGCTCTGATGGAGGCGCTCGACGCACCGTTGGACGCCAACGGTGCACGGATCAGGATCACCGCCAGCATGGGGCTGGCCCTCACCGATCATCCGCAGGCGGACGCCGAGCGCCTGCTCAACCGGGCGGACGCCGCCATGTACGAGGCGAAACGCCGGGGGCGGCACCGGGTGGAGATGTTCCACGAGCGTCTGGAGCACGCCGGGGCGCGGCGGATGGCCATGCAGGACGATCTTCGGGACGCGCTGGAGCACGGGTGGCTGCGTCTGTACTTCCAACCGGTGATCGATCTGACCACTGAACGGATCGTCTCGGCAGAGGCGCTGCTGCGGGTCGAGCACCCGCGTCGTGGCCTGGTCGGGGCGAGTGAGTTCATCGAGGTCGCAGAGGACAGCGACCTGATCGTGCCGATCGGGGCCTGGGTGCTCACCGAGGCCTGCGCCCAGCTCGCCCGGTGGCGGCAGATCCAGCCCCTCGAGATGGCCATCAACGTCTCGGGACGCCAGGCCTCCAATCTGGCGGTGTCCCGCCAGGTCATCGCGGCGGCGACGGCTGCCCAGGTGCCGTTGGCCGATCTCTGCCTGGAGATGACCGAACGAGTGCTCATCGACGCCTCCGAGGCGGTGGTCGCGGACCTGCGTGTGCTCACGGACAACGGGGTGAAGCTGGCGATCGACGACTTCGGCACGGGGTACTCCTCCTTGACCTACCTGCAGCGATTCCCGGTGGACACCGTGAAGATCGATCGCTCCTTCATCGCCGGACTGGGAGTGCAGGCCCGGGACGACGCGATCGTGGGCGCGGTGATCGCCCTGGCTGATGCGCTCGATCTGACGGTGGTGGCCGAGGGCGTGGAGCAGCCGGCGCAGTCGGCGCAGTTGCGTGCGCTGGGGTGCCATCGGGCACAGGGCTTCCACTTCGCGCGGCCGCTCGCGGCCGAGGAGTTCACGACGCTTCTCCTGCGGGCTCAGGAACCGCCGATCCCGGCAGCGGGCGCAGATCAGTCCCCGGCAGATCAGTCCCCGACGGTGCCGTCGCAGGCAGCGCCGTCCCAGGCGGGCCGGTCCCCGACAGCACAGGCCCAGAAGCGCCAGCAGCGGTCGAGCGGTCATCCGCGCGTGAACGCTCAGCAGCGGGCGAACGCTCAGCAACGGGTGAACGGGCAGCAAGCGCTGGACGAGCAGAAGGGACCGGACGATCAGGAAGTTCCGGCGGGTCGGGAACGGACGCAGCGGTCGGGTCGTTCGCGCA
>CAZOWW010000066.1:0-13324 GCA_964583765.1 uncultured Kineosporiaceae bacterium | reverse complement strand
CTCGGTGACTCGGTGACTCGGTGACTCGGTGACTCGGTGACTCGGTGACTCGGTGACTCGGTGCGCAAGGGCTCGGGGATGCGCCCACCCGAACGGCTCGACCGGGGTGCCATCCGGGCTACCGGCGTGGCCGGTACGGGAATGGTCCGGATTGTCGGCGCCGTCGGGCCGACCGTTGTCCATGATCGCTTCCATCTGGCGTCCGTGCAGGTCCTGCCGCGTGTCGTAGGTCTCAGGCTGGGGTCAGAAGATCTAGGAAACGGCGCTTCAGTTGTCCTTGTGCCAGGCCGACACTCAGCTTAGAGTGACTGAGAAATCACTCTCGGTGGGTCTTTCGCTGTGATCCTTCTGGTGGTAGCGGCCACGACGGCCGCCGTTCGCCGCGGAACCTGCATAGATCCTGCCGTGATGGGAATGACGAGGGAAGGCACCGCAATGGCGCGGTGGATCCGACCGGTCCGCTGGCGTCGTCGCGCGTGGGTGTCGATCAGAGCTGCCATGGACGGGAGGGTTTTGTCGTGACCATCACTGAACCGCCGGTGCGCCAACTGGACCTGGGCGAGGACGGGTCTTCGTTCTCCGAGGTGTGCGGCCTCGAGGAGGGGGACGCGTACCTCCTGCGTCTCTGCCTCGATCTCCAGCTGGACGCGGCCATGGTCGCCCTCGGCGCCGCTGCTGCCGAGAACTCGGGCGTCGTTCCCGAACTGGGCGATGTCGTCCCCGGGCTGGGGCCGGTTCCGTGGCGCCGTTGGTTCGGCGAGGATGTCGACTTCCTCTGCGGACTGGCTGCGTCCTCCTCCCAGGGATCTCCGGTACTGCCGCCGAGCCTCGGGGATGCCGTGAGCACACGTGGCCTGATGCGCATCCTGGACGACCTGATCGCTCGGTACGAGTCCATGCGCGAGCTGCTGGTCGACGTGATGTCCAGGGCCGCCGGTGACGGGAAGCCCCGCCTGCGTCCCCGGGTACGGGAGGCGCTGAGCCGGTGCCAGGCCCGCCTGCAGGAGCTTCAGGTGTTCCGCAGCGAGGTGCACGCTCCGGTGCCGCCGGCGACTTCCAAGACGAACTTCCTCCCCGGAGAACTCCTCGGCTGAACCCGCACCCACTCCCGTCCAGGACGCCGCCCCGGTCACGAGGCGGCGTCCTGCCGTCCAGCTCCCTTCGCCCGACGTCACCCCTGTCCCGCTGCCCCGCCGGCGACACCCCTGTCTCGCCGCCCCGACATCACCTCCGCTGTCCGACGGCCTGACGCCTCTGCCGGATCACCGCTCCGCTGCCGTCCCCGCACGGCCGCCCCGCCGCCACCGATGGGTGCGTGGGGTGACGGTGCCCCTCCTCCGGTGCGCCGTCCGTGTGAACGTCGGCACATAGGCGTCGTCCCGGAATTCCTCGACGCCATTCGGCGTTGACGGGAGCGTGAGTCCACAGCCTGCTTCCGGATACCGGACGGGCTGTGCGCGCGTGTGTCAAAGGCCGTCCTCGGTCGGGTCGAGCGTTATCGATCACGATCTTCCGAGGCCTCGTGATCCAGATCACGACCGTGAGGCGGCCTGCGGGCGCAGGCCAGGTGAACAGCTTGTTTCGTCCTCTCGTGAAGTCTTCTCCCGCCGTCCGGGGTGGGGGAAGCTTGTGTCGGGAGAGAAGGAGCGGCTCCGGCGGGGTTGTTTTTCTCCCTCTGTTCCCAGTGTCTGTGCCCGTCCCTTCGTCGACACCTGACCGCCTTGGCCGGGTGTTCGCTTTGCCCGAGATCTTGTTGATGGGAGCGGCCGTGACGGTTGTGGAGAAGGCATTGATCGACGTCAGTGATCCGGCGGAACGCACCGCCCTTGCGGCCGCGGGCCGTGTGGCACCGGCTGATCTTCATTCGCTGAGGCTCTGTCTCGATCTTCAGGTGGACTCCCTTCTCTACGCGGTGCGCGCGGCGGCTGCCTCCGCCGTCAACGACCAGGACGGTGGGGCGACCCGATCGGGGTCCGTGCCGGAGGCGCCGGGATCCCTGTGGTCACGCTGGCTGTCGGAGGATCTTGAGCTGGTGTTCCGCCTGTACGCGACCGCGCTCGCGACCGAGGAGGGGTCCAGTTCCGCCCTCGCCGATCGGGTGGACGACGGCAACGGCCTCGGTGCGCTCGACGACCTGCTCGCCCGGTACTGGTCCATGCGTTCGATGCTCAGCGATCTGGTGGGCCGTGCAGGGGTGGACGTGCAGGCGTGGGGCGGGGCTCTCCGGAGCGCTCTGCGGCATTGCGATCAGCGAATCGAGGAGCTGGAGCGGTACCGCACCGGCGCGATCGTCAACCGGACGGTTGCGAACACTCCGCCGCAGGGCGTGCCGCGTCCGGGACGCTCCCTGCCGGGCGGATACCTCGGTTGACGCGTTGGGGCACCTGAGCAGATGAGAGGGAGCACCCGACAGGTGAGTCGGGTGCTCCTGCCACATGCGGCATCGCCGCGTACCCGACCTTCCCTCTCCACCAGGGCTCGTCGTGGGCGGGTGCCGGTCGCTCGGGCGGTCGTCGTGCGCGTGGCTGTTGCTCGCGGGATCCGGTCGTCCGGGTGGCCGCTTCGTGGTGCCGCCCGTGGGTCGGCTCCCGTTCTGCCGTGCCTCCGAGGCGCGGATGCACCGGTTTTCGGGATCCTGGTGGAAGTGGCCGGTTCCGGCGAATCCGAGTCCTGCCCCACCGGAATTCCGGACCCGCGGCCGGACCCGGGGGTACCGGCGGAATGCCCGAGGGCTGGGACAATTCGACGGGTTGGCACTCTCGGGGGCTTGTGTGCTAATGGCTCGACTGCGCACCCTGCTGCCGTGGGGTTCGCGATGCGGCGGATCGGCACGACGTCCTCCTGGTGCGCCGGAGACCGGAATTTCCGGTCATCGGCATGAACGGCCCCGTCGGACGGAAGCGAGGTGCGCGTGTCGCCGGACATTCCGGTGCCCGTCCTGGATTGCAAGGTCGGGCGGATCGGCGTCACGGAGGAAGGGCAGGGCGGGCGTCGGATGCCGGCATGGGTCGGGAGTCTTCGAGTCACCACCGGGTACGGGCGAAAGGAGGCGAGACACCGTGTCGGACGAGAGGGTGGAGATCTCTCCGTTCCACGACGGCGGATCCCTGCGCGGATTCGTGATCTCGGGGCGCTGGCCGGCGAGCACCCGGGAGTGGGCTCAGTTCCTGCTCCTGGCCGTCCGCCTGGCGGCCGTACCGGGGCTGCTGCCCACGACCACGGTCTTCCGCGCGGTCGAGGACGTCCCCCACTACCCGCTGCCGGGCACGGTCGGACTCGTCACCTCGGCCGGTCCGGTGCTCGGGGACGGAGCGCCTGAGCCCGGTCAGTTCGCGGTGTGCTTCCCGCCCGCGTTGTTGCTGCTGCACCCGCCTGCCGAGAGTCGTCCGTCCACGCCCGAGGCGGCGGGAGCCGCTTCGGGATGCGTGTTGCTGCCCGGCCTGCCCTATCTGGGCCTGGAGCACCGTGCTGCGTGGGTGGAGGCCGAGGCGGACGGCACCGTCACCCGCCTGATCAGCCGGGTCGGTGTGGATCCCGCGCAGGATCCGGACACTGCCGTGCTCGCCATGCTCCTGGCAGCCTGAATCACGATCGGCGCCTGCGCCCCGGTCGCTGTCTGCTGCGTCACGCCGGTTCGCGTGCGACCACCACCTGTACGTGTGCGATCCCGGCGTCCCGGCGTCAGGGGCGGGTCGGCTCGCCGGAGAGCTGGCGCTGAGCGAGTTCCTTGGTCAGGGTGCGGATCCCCGCGATCGCCTGGAGCCAGCGCAGCGGGCGCGGCGTGAGAGTGATCGGCGTGTGCGGTCCATTGATCGTGATCCGCACGACGGCGGCTGCGGCCGAGGTTGCGACCACGCGGATCGCGACGCGTCCCGAGGCCGAGTGCAGGCACGTGCCTGCTGTGAGGGGCTGGTTCGTGTCGGCGTTCCAGGCCGGACGCGGGGACGGCGAGCCGTCCAGGAGCAGGGACTCACCCGGTGCGGTCGGGTCGTCACGGCGGACGAGGACACCGGGGTGCAGGCCGCCGTCGAGATCGGCGAGCCAACTGTCACGGCCCTGGGCGGGGCGGTACTCCACCACGTACGCGGGGCCCGAGGGATCGGCCACTCGCAGACTCACGAGCCCGATGTGGTTGCTGACCGGCCGCAGGGTCATCGTGGCGGATCGGGAGATCGTGACCACCTGCCCGGCCCCGAGGACGCCGAGGTGGGCGGCCTGGATCGTGCTCAGGCTGCCGAGTCTCGCCCAGCTCACACCCATGACGTCGTACCAGTCCCGGTAGCTCTCCCGCGCACAGGTGGACGGGAGGCTGCTGGAGCTCCCGCCGTCGGCGACGCCGTTGCACTGCAGACCGTTGCTGTGTCCGAGACCCAGGTTGTGTCCGAGTTCGTGGGCGAAGAGAGCCGCCAGGTTGCCCCGCACGTAGAGGAACCCTCCGGAGGTCGAGTTGCTGCCGATCTGGCCTACTCCGGGGTAGCAGCCCGGCAGTTGGCCGGCACTGCTCAGGTACAGCACCAGGTGGCGACCGGCTGCGGACGTGAAACCGACCTTCGAGGCGACCTCGGTCCACAGTGCGAACGGATCCTCGCAGCCGTGCTGGGTGGACACCCATCCGACAGCCCGCGCGAGGTGGAAGACCACATGGCCTCGGCTCTGTTCCCGCCAGAAGGGCGACACCTGGTCGCGCAGGGTCGAGGTGAGGGCGGCGAGGCTCGTGCCGTCCGGGCGACTTCCGGGCGGCGCTACCTGGACGAGCGTGATGTCATGCACGTTCTGGGCGGCGGACCTTGCGGGAGCGCTCTGTCCCGATGTCGGGGTGGACAGCACCTGGGCGGATCGCACGCGGTAGATCATCGTGGCGGTCGTGGCGGTCGTGGCGGTCGTGGCGGTCGTGGCGGTCGTGGCGTTGGTCGGCGCCGGCCCGGACAGCACCGCGTCGACGAGAGCTCCGGACGCGACATCGGCGAGCGCCGCCAGGGGCACCCGGTAGCTCCGGTCGCCGCTGACCAATCGTGCCTGCAGTCCGGCGTTCCCGTCGGTGGCGGTGCCGGCCTCAGCGGTACTGGCGGCGACCGCTTCGGCGGAGGCGTCCTCAGCGGTCCCGGTCCCGGTGAGGGTGCCGCCGGTCGCAGCGGTCGCGGTTCCGGCTCCAATGAGGGTGCCGTCGGTCGGAAGGGTCGCGGCCTCGGAGCCCGCAGGTGCGGAGACCGCCCTGCCGTCGGCCGAGGGTGTCTCGGCGGACGACTGGGAGTCGCCGCTCACGGGTGTCGTGCCGTCGGATTTCCCACTCGACACTGATCCTGAGTTCTGCCCGGACACTGATCCTGAGTCCTGCCCGGTCGAGGCAGTGGCGCCCCGTGCGACGGCGGCGCGGAGCCGGGGCGCGGATGGTCCGCCGGCAGGGCTCTCCACCACGATGCGTTCGAGTCGCCCGCGCACGTGCACCGTCACCTCGGCCGATGCACTCCCGGCCGGGGCGTTCCGGACCGACGAACCCTCGGCCGAGGCACTCTGGGCGAGGACGCCGTCGGTGGGGGGCGCCGGGAGTATCGCCGCCTGCGCCCCGAGTGGGACAGCTCCGCTCACTGCGATCGTGATCGCCGTGAACACCCGGACCGGTAGCGTCCGGCGTCCGGCGCTGCACGTCCTCGTCGACATCGCGCTCCCCGAGCTCGTCTGTTCCGGCCGGGAGGTCGATACCTGGCCGGACGACGGGAACCCCACGTCGGGTCGGGGAAAGGCGGCAGTGGCGATCCGCTACCCCCGCCGGTGGTTGTGAGTCACCGGCGGCCCGCAAGGGGTAGGTCAGTTCGCCCGATCAGTGTTCCCTACGTCACCACTGGTCACAGAGGGTATATCCACCCGTGCGAGGAGTGACAGAGCCCCTCCAAGATTCTTCGAAGATTCGCAGCGTGAGGACAAGATTGCGTAGCGTCCGAGTCTTGCGGGAGTTCCCCACGTGCGTGTACAAGCGACCGCGTGGCGGCCGGAACAGCACCGGGGCGCCGACTACCGTTGCACCGTGTCCGAGACCGCTGCCCTGCCCGACCCCTTGCGGGTCGACGACCCGGCGGACGGTCCGGAACAGGTGGTCGTCACCCAGATCGAGCGGCAGGACAGGGATCCTGCACGCCCGGAGAGCGCGCGTCCCGCGTTGGTGACCTCCTCGGACCTGCAGGTCATGGTGTCCGATGCCCTCGACGTCGGCTCCTCGGCCGGTCTCGAGCCCTCTCCGGTCCGATCTTCGGATACCCCGCGGTCGGACGATGCCCAGAGTCAGGGTCGCGTGCCGCCCTCGGACGACGCTCAGCCGGTGGACGATGCCCAGCCGGTGGACGATGCCCAGCCCTCGGACGCTCGCCTCGAGCCCCCGGATGCCCGCTCCTCGGATGCTCAGCTCTCGGGCACCGTCCCCGGCCAGGGAACCGCTCAGCAGCAGGGAACCACGCCGCCGACGGAGGCCCTCGATCCTCCGGACGACGCCCGACGTGCGCCGAGCGAGTCCGTCCGGGACACCCCCTCGGCGGCGGCATCCACCGTCGTCGTCCGTCCGGGCGGAGCGTCCGGAGCCAAGCAGACCGAGCCTCGGCCCGAGTCCACCCGGCGATCCGGGCGGGTACGCCCGGAGGCGAGCCGCAAGCCCGGACGGTCCAGGCCCCCGGTGCGCGGGCGGGCGGGCGAGCGTTCCCGGACCCCGGTCCCGGCGGAGGTTGAGCCGGTGACTCACGAGAAGGGCAGCCCGTCCCTCGGCGCAGGCGGTCACGGCGCCAGGCCGCCGGGTAGCGGGCCGACCGGGGGCAACCGGGCCACGACCGATTCGCCCGGTGGGGACGCGCCCCGCGAGGTCCGCGGGAGTGCCGGCCGGAGATCCTCGGACGGTCAGGCTCCTGGGCCGCGGGGTACGTCCGGTTCGGGTTGTCCCGGTGCGGCGGAGGGTTCCACCCGCGGTGGTTCGACCTCGGACGGTCAGGCTCCTGCGCCCCGGGGCACGACCTCGAACAGCTCCCGGGTGTCGGGCCGCCCCGAGCCGACGACAGCGACCACGACGGGAGCCCCGCGGTCCAGGGAGGCATCCGCCGCAGGTGTCCCCACCGGCACCCAGCCGTCCAACGCCGCCCAATCCACCGCCAGCTCTCCGTCGGTCGCCGGCATGTCGTCCACGGACGATCGGTCGTCCCGCGACACGGCGACGGTGCCGGAGGTCTCCGCCGAGGACCGGGCCGCCGACGTGCTCCGGGGCTGGCAGGCGGCGCTCGTCGCGGCCGGCCCGCCGGACACCCTGCTCGCGGCCTCGCCGAATGCCCCGGGCTGGCTCGAGCTCACGCATGCCCACCCGTCCGGGCTCGCGCAACTGCTCGCGGGACGGCCCACCCGGTTGTCCAGCCTCGTCCGGGAACCCGCCGCCCACGCGGCGGCACGTCACCGCGCCCGCACCATCCGGACCCTCGCCGAGGACCTCGCCGCCGAGCGCGGAATCCTCGCGGGCTTCCTGGCCGCAGGGGTGGCCACCTGGCGCCCGCCGTCGGTGGCACGCGGGGACGACGTCCTGCGCCTCGACGCCCTGACCGGGCCGGTGAGTGCGCCCGTCCTGCTGCGCGGGTGCGCACTCCGCCCGCGCGGGCCCGGCCACGAGGACTACGACCTCGATCTCGGGGACACCGCCGTGGTCAACCCGGAGCTGGTGCGCCGGCTCGCCGGGGAGTACGGGATCACCCTGGACGGCGAGCTGCTGGGCGCGCTGGCCTTCGGGCCGGGCGGATTCGACCCGCGACCCGTGTTCGAGCGGATCGAGCAGTTGTGCACCGGCGTCGTGAACCTGCGGATCGAGCGGCGCCTGGTGGTCGGCAGCTTCACCGCGGGACCGGGCGCACTGGTCGCGGACCTCCAGCAGGCCGCGGTCGCCCTGCCCGCCCACCCCGTGCTCGGGCCGTTCCTGCGTCGCGACCCCGAGGACGAGGGCACCCCGGTGCGGGACGCCCCTCGAACCCTGCTGCCCGGCGTGGACGGTTCGCCGCTGGCGGTGCCGATGGGCCGGGCCGACCGGGACCCCACCCAGGAGACGCTGGTCCTCGACCTGGACCCGGCCCAGCAGCGGGCGTTGGACGTCGCGCTCGGCGGCGGCACGGTGGTACTCGAGGGCCCGCCCGGGTCCGGTCTCACGCACACGCTCGCGGCGATCACCGCGGCCCTGGTCGCCGAGGGCCGGCGGATCCTCGTGCTCACCCCGCGCCGGGCCACCGCCGAGGCGTTCCTGGCCCGGCTCGCCGGCTGCGGGCTCGCCGAGCTCGCCCTCGACCTGCAGGACGGCACGGGTGATCGGCGTCGCCTGCTGGCGGTCCTGGGCGCGCGCCTCGAACAGGCGGCGAGCGGGCAGGCGCTGCGCGACACCATCGAGCCCGCCGAGGTGACCACCCTGCGGCACGAGACGCTGCGCCGGTCCCGGGCCACCCTGCTCTCGGCCAGCGAGGCGCTGCACGCCGTCCGCGAGCCGTGGGGGGTGAGCGCGTACGAGGCGATGGTGGCGCTCGCCGATCTGATGCGACGTCGGCACGCGCCCCGGACCACTGCCCGGTTAAGCCCGCAGGCGCTGGTGCGCCTCGACGGCACCGAGCGCGAGCGCCTGCGCGGGGTGCTGCACGAGGCGGCGGAGGCCGGCGCCTTCACCCTGACCCGTACGGACACCCGGTGGCTGGACGCCCGGATCGCCTCCGAGCAGGACGTGGACTCGGTGCTCGCCGCTGCCCGTACTGCCCGCGACATGCTGGCCACGGCCCGGGCGGCGATGGCCGGCGTGAGCGAGTCGGCGGGACTGATCCTCACCAGCACCGCCTCCCAGTGGGCCGGGCAGCTGGAACTGCTGCTGGGGGTGCGCGAGACCCTCGACGTCCTGCTGCCGGCCGCGTTCGAGCAGCCGCTCGCGGAGCTTGCGGTGGCCGTCTCGGACGGTCCGGACCCGCAGCACGGCGCGCTGGCCCGGCACCGGTTGCGCCGGCGGGCCCGTGGGCTCGTCCGGCCGGGGGTACACCTGCGGGAGCTCACGGTGCGCCTGCGGGCGGCGGAGGAGCAGCGCCAGCGGTGGCGGGAGCAGTCGGTCGCCGAACGTGGCCCCTGTGTACCGCCGGGGCTGGCCGAGGCGGGGCTGGCGGTCACCGCGGTGCTGGAGTCCCTCGCCGTGCTCGGCCGTGCCCTGGCCGGCACGAACACTCCGGAGCTGACCGAACTCGGTTTCGAGGAGCTGAACAAGCGCCTGATCGACCTCGCCGGCGACGAGGAGGGCCTCCGGGCGCAACCGCACCGCACCGCGCTCCTCGACGAACTGCGCACGGCCGGGCTCGGCCCGCTGCTGAAGGACCTGCGGGAACGGACGGCCGGTCCCGAGGACGTCGACGGCGAGCTGGACCTGGCCTGGTGGACCTCGGTGCTCGACGCGGTGGTGCGGGACGACCCACGGCTGGCCCGGCATGACGGCGCCCAGCTGCGGCGGACCGCGGCCACCCTGCGCCTGGCGGATCGCGAACACATCTCCGACGGGGGACGCCGCGTGCGGGCCGCGCTCGCCCGGCGGGCCGAGGACGCCGTGCGCGAGCATCCCGACCAGGTGCGGTGGCTGCAGGCCGAGGTGCACCGCGGACATCGCTCGCAGTGGCCCGCGGACCTGTTCCGGCGTGCCGGGGACCTCGTGGGGGCCCTGCAGCCGATCTGGATCATGAGCCCGGACGCCGTCGCCCGGGTCCTGCCGCCGCCCGGCCCTGCCTGCCCGGTGGACGCCGTGGTCGTGGACGACGCGGGCACGGTCGCCCTGCCCGAGGCCGTGGCGGCGCTGGCCCGAGGCCGGCAGGTCGTCGTGGCGGGGGACCGGCGCAGGCTTCCGCCCGAGGGCGGGATGGCCTCGGTGCTCGACGCCGTCGCCGAGGTGACCGGGCACGTGCACCGGCTCGATCGGGACCACCGGGCCTGCGACGGGCGGATGCTCGCTCCCGTGCTGCGCCGGTATCCCGAGGGCTGGGTGGTCACTCCGGGGACCAGCGTCACCCCGCGGCTCCGGCTCGTCCACGTGCCCAACGGGGTGGGGGTTCCCGGCCCCGGAGAGGAGATCCCGGTCAGCGCCGAGGCCGAGGTCGAGCAGGTGATCGATCTCGTCGAGGAACACGCCCGGCACCGCCCGCACCGCTCGCTGATGGTGGTGGCGCTGGGGGAGCGGCATGCCGAGCGGATCGAGGAGGCGCTGCGGTCCGAGGTGGCGGGTCGTCCCGAGCTCGCGGCGTGGTTGGAGGAACGGTGGACCGGGCAGACACGCACCGGTTTCCTCGTGCGCTCGGCACACCGGGTGGCCGGCCTGGAGCGCGATGAGGTGATCGTCGCGGTCGGTCTGGCGCGCACGCCGCACCGCCGGGTGCTGCACCGTTTCGGGGTGCTGGACTCCGCGGCGGGTGCCGGGGCGCTGACCACGGCTCTGACCCGGGCGCGGTTGCGGACCACCGTGGTGTGCTGCTTCACCTCCGAGGAACTCGACCCGGATCGGGTACGCAGCGACGGTGCCCAGTTGCTGCGCGACGTGCTGCGCATCGCCGAGCCCGGGGGAACGATCACCGCGGCGAGTGCGGCGCTCTCCCGCGACCTCGTGGTGCGGGCCGGTGGTGGCTGGGCGTCCGCGAGCCGACGGTCGGGTCACTTCGGCGGTCGCCAGCGCGGGAACGGGTGCGACGCCCTGGTGGGTGACCTGCAGACACGGCTGGCCGCGGTGGGCGTGCCGGTGCAGGCGGGTGTGGGCGATCCGGCCTGGCCGGTGGATCTCGCCCTGGGCGACCCCCGGCGGTCGGGGCGGATGCTGGTCGCGATCGACCTGGACGGCCCCGCGCACGCGGCGCGGCCGAGCGTGCGGGAGCGGGATCGGCAGCGCCAGGACCGGCTGGAGCGAGCCGGCTGGGTGTACTGCCGGGTGGCGGCGATGGACCTGTTCCTCGACCCGGACGCCGAGGTCGAGCGAATCCGGGCGATCTGGGCCCAGGCGGTCGGCGCGCGCTGAACCGTGGCCTGGTACGTCGGGGCCGTGGCGAGCCGCGACCCGGTATGTCGGCTGCCTGAGCGCGGGGCCCCTCGTGCGGCTCCCTCACTCACCGGGGGGTTTCCTCATCCGATCGCGGTCACTCCCAGTGCGGCGGCCGTTCGCGGGTGAAGCGCTCGTCATCCCTCGTCGGCAGTTCGCCCCAGCCCCGGTCGGTGTCGTCGCGGCTCTGCGTGGGCAGGACGTCCCAGTCCGCCGTCAGGTTCCGGATCTGGGACCGGCTCTGGGGCAGGGGCTCAGGCCGAGGGCGCGGCGGAGGACCTGGGTCGGGGGGCGGTGGGGGTTCTGGCTGCGGCTCGCTCACGGGTCCCATCCTGACGCAGCGCGGTGGTGTCCTCGTCGTCCGCTCGACGGCGACTGAGACGGGGGCCCGGTGACCGGCTCCGGGGAGGTCGGTCACCGCGTTCGTCGGCTCGTGCCCGTCGATACGTGCGTGCTCGCCGGACGCTTCGTACCGGCCGGTCGGATGCCGGTGCGCAGTCTCTTCAGGCCGCCCGGTCGCTTCCCGCTGACCTGCCCGTCTGCTGCTTCCGGCCGGCCCTTCGGTCTGCCGGTCAGCCGGCTCGCACGGCGCCCCCGGTCATGATGCGGTCCGGCCGGTGGCATCACCCGTGTAGCGGACACCGGCAGCGAACTGCAGCAGAGTCCTCATCGGCCAGATCCGCGGCACGTTGATCCGCAACGTCCCGATCTGCAGGCGCCGGACTGAAGCCGTCGTCTCCACGATCGCCGTCCGGCCATCGGAGAGGCGTTCGTTCGTTCCCTGCGTGACCGGTGAGAAGGGGTCCTCGTGCGCGAGGGGATTCAAGACGGCGACGACCACACCGTTGCTGCTCGCGCAGGGGTCCGGAGCGTCGTTCACCATGTAGAGGGTCTCCTGGGTGGCGAGCTCCATGAGCCCCTCGTCCCAGCAGACGGGTTCGGCTCCTCGGGGATACAGAGTGAGGCTGAACGGGATCGTGGTGGGGTCCTGGACGTCGCGGATGGACAGCGCGATGCGTTTCAGCAGGCGCACGGCCGCAGCCCGGCTGGTGATCCCGATCGGCGCGAGCGTCTTGGTCTGCGGGTACCTGGTCCCGAGGTAGATCTCGATCCACTCGTGGGGTCGGTGCTCCCAGGCCATCCATGCCCGCACGGGACGGTTCCTCCCGTCGATGCTCCCGACCACGGACGTGCCATTGATCTTCAGCGAACGGAACTCGGGATCCGGCCCCTCTGTCCGGTCGTTGAAATAGTCCGTGACGGTCACCCGCAGCCCGATGTCGCCCTTCGTCCAGCGTCCGGCGCTCGCTGTGGGGGTGAGCGTGCTGCCGACGATCGAGTGAGATGAGGCGGGGAACGGGACCCAGCCCACGGTGATCGGCAGGGGGCGGAACGGCTCGGTCTGCGGACGGAGTTCGATCGTGGAATCGGTGTCCGGCCCGATCAGCGTTCCCGACGTGGGACTGGGACTGTGAGTGGCAGGCAGCTGTCGCGACGACTGGGTCGTTCCCAGAACGGAGTGGGCGCCCACGGCGACGACGGCGACCGCAGCACCTGCGGCCACGACCCGGCCGACCCGGCGGCGGACGCGCAGCCGGCGCGCTCGGCGGAACACCGGTTCCAGGGCCGGGACGAACGGCTGGGTGCTGACGGCGTCTTCGAGCGCCTCGGTGAGTCGGTCGGTCAGCACGGCAACTCCTCGGTGGAGAGGACATCGCGCAGCTTGGCGAGTGCGCGGTGTGTCTGGCTCTTGACGGTGCCCACGGAACAGCCGAGGACCTGGGCGGTCTCGGCCTCGGAGAGTTGCTCGAAGTAGCGCAGGGCGACGGTCGCGCGTTGCCGGGTGGTCAGTCGTTGCAGGGCGGCCATCAGGACGGCCCGGGATGCGCGCTTGTCCGCGCCGTCGTCGACCGCGATCTCCGCTCCGTGACCGGTCCCGACGTGCCACATGCGCCGTCGTCGCCGTTGACGTGCCAGGTTCACCAGGATCTGACGCACATAGGCGTTGGGGTACTCGGCCTTCTCGATCCGCGCCCAGTGCACGGCCGCTCGGGCGAGAGCCTCCTGGGCGAGATCCTCGGCGAGGTGCCAGTCCCCGCACAGCAGGTAGGCGGTGCGGTGCAGCTGGGCGATCTGGCCGCCTGCCCAGGCGCGGAACCGCGCCTCGCTCGCCTCATCCACCGTGTTCTCCGTTCGTCACACCTTCCTCAATGTCCTCCCGGCGGGGTGTGAGTCATGGACGTGTCGTCCACGACTTTGGGCAGGTCGTTCCCTAGT
>CAZOWW010000065.1:26190-31693 GCA_964583765.1 uncultured Kineosporiaceae bacterium | reverse complement strand
CCGGCAACTACGGCACAAACCGCTCAATCCCACGTGCGAAGGACAGGTCTAGCCGGGCCTCGGTGACCACACAGGACTGGTCGAGGTCCTCGCCGAACACGGTCCGCGCGAAGCTGACCATCGCCGCCGGGTCACCCCGGTCCCCCAGGGTCGCCGAGGTGGCGACGGGAGTGATCCGCCCGAGCGGCCGGGCCCGGTCCGCGGCGGTGATCGCCGGGTCGTCGTCGCGCCAGTAGCTCTTGAGCACCAGCCCGAGCCGGCGCAGGAGCATCGCGACGTCGGTGCCTTGGGCGCCGTCGTAGGTGTGGAACTCGTCCAGCACCAGGTACTGCAGGCTGTGGGCGCTGCGCTGCCACAACGGCTGGTCGGAGGCCCGCAGCAGGAGCTGGTCGAGCATCTTGTAGTTGGTGAGCAGGAGGTCCGGTGGGTCGTCCCGCAGGATCTCCCGATCGGTGATCAGCCCCGCCGCGCTCACCATCGTGCGGGTCTCCACCTGCTGGCCGGTGTACAGACCGGCGGTGATGCCCTTGAGGTCCTCGTTCGTCGTGAGCAACCGGGCAAGGCGGGACGCCTGGTCATTGGCCAGGGCGTTCATCGGGTACAGGATCAGCGCCTTCATGCCCACGCGCCCGGCCCGGCGCTCCCGCAGCACGTGGTCCAGGAGCGGGAACAGGAACGCCTCGGTCTTGCCCGAACCCGTGCCCGTGGTCACCAGCGTGGGCAGCGGACGCGGCTTGTCCGGCCCCAGGTCGATGCTCGTCAGCCGGGCGAACGCCTCCGCCTGGTGCCCGTACGGGGTGAACCCCGCCTCCCAGCCCAAGGACCGCCGCCAGCCGGGCGCGGCCGGGCGGAACGGCAACCGCAGCCGCAGGTACGGCCCCTTGAAGATCCCGTCGGTGCCGTCCTCGAGGAAGTCGGTCAGCGCCCGGCGGGCATCCTGATCGGCCAGCGCGAACGTGGTCGTCAGGTAGTCCAGCAGTCCCTGCCGGACCTCGCGCGCCTGCTCGGTGGGCAGCAGCTCCGTCACGATCGCTCCCGCAGCCGGCGCTCGAACTCCGCGTACGCCACCCGCATGTCGTGCTCCCGATCCAGGGTCACGAACGGCAGCTCGTAGGTGTACGTGTTCCCCGCGGCATTCGTCGCCATCCGCTCCTCGATGCTGATCCGATCGCCCCGCTTCCGCCAGACCACGAGCACCGAGTTCGGCACCAGCCGCCCGTTCACATCGTAGAAGTCCCGATTGCGGTCATAGCCATAGAGCACCGGAAACTGCGTCCGGTAGACCGTGCACAACTCGTGGGCGGTCACACCGAGCATGAGCGCGACGAGCGCGTCGATCTCCACCAGGGCCTGACGCCGGTCCGCCGCAATGCGGAGGGGGGTGTCGGGCGTCCAAGCGGGGCAAACGTCACCGATGGATCGACGCCGGGCATGCTCCAATCCACCCGACCATTCATCATCGGTGAAGAGGTCACCCCAACACTCCAGCCAAATATCAGAATAGGCGTCGACGACACAGTTCAGCCGTAGAGTCCGAAGCAACACTTCAGGCCAGATTAGTGATTCACTAGAAGGCATCGCGAGTCGCCGAAGCGCATCGGATCGGATGTCTGACTTGGGCGCAACCCTGATGGCGAAATCACTCAACAGTGAGGCAGTCAGACCCGAGATTCGAGCTGCCAGTCGACCACCTGCCTCTGGGCTTCCTGTTGAGAAGGCCCCGTCCACATGAGCCGCCCCTGGCGGGATGAGCGCCGAGATAAGAGTGCGCTCCCCCGTGTTGGCGGCCATGCGGCGCCAGACCAGACGGTAGTGGTCACGGGCAGGGATAGGGTTATCGTCGTCGCCCCAGTGGGTGTACTGGACGTCGTAGGCGTCGCGGTCGCTGGTTGGCTTGTAGCAGGTAGTGGGAAGGGTGTCGGGCGCCAGGGACTCGAGATCCTCAATGAACCAGTCAGTGTTGTGGAGCATGGTCCGGTTTGGGGACTTGTAGAATGGATTCGCCACGGACAAGTGCGGACCCTGGAGGATGACATCCTCCCATGTATCGGGTGCCCCCCACCGGGAGGTGAAGAACCCCTTAGTTCGGTCGTTCTTCTCATGCCAGCCGGCGGAGAACTCGAGGCCGAGGGACCCCACCCGCGGCAACCCACCGAGTTTGTCGAGTACCTCGGCCACCGCTCGGTTCAGCGTGTACAGCATCCGAGTCCGGGCCACAGGAACCCCTGAGGTCTCGAGGACCTCGTGCCAGGTCTTCAGGGTCTCGGCAGTGACCTCGACGATGCGGTTTCGATGGGGTCGGATGTCCCATCGGCCGTCAGGATCCTTGAGGCCAGGCTCAGGACCGGAACCGTCGTGCTTGAGCGACCGGTGAACAGTATCTGGGTGGTAGAGCCACGACGCCTGACAGAAGCCAACGCTGCGGGTGTTGCTGTAGACATGGACGCCGTAGTTCTTCTGATGCTGAATCTCGAATAACTGTAGCTCGTTCACGAAATGCCAGTGCCGACGCAATCGAGCATAGGTGGTCTGCCGGAGCAGCCCGGCTTTTTCATCTGTGAAGTGCTTCTCCGGATGGATGAGGCCGACCGAGCCTCGGGCCGAGGCGTGCCGCCAAGTCTGCTCCATGAAGCACCGGTAGAGGTCGGGCTGGAGCCCTTCGAGGTGCGGGTACTGCTGGACCGCTCCGACGAAGGCCGCGGTTACCACCATCTCCGACGTGCCCTCCAACACCAGGTCCCGGATTCCCGGCAGGGCCAGGGTCTGCGCCCGGCGCGCGTGCCGTTCAACCTCGCTGGGTTTGAGGGCGAGCTGCCACCAGGGGTCGCCCTCGGCGAGCAGGGCGTCCACGTCGGAGCGTGGTCGTACCCAGGGCGGGTTCCCGAGTTGGAGGTCGAAGCCCCCGCGGGCGAAGACGGGGGCGAACAGCAACTCCCAGTGGAAGAAGCCCTGCTGTCGGGCGATCTGTTCGCAGACCGCCAGCCACGGGTGTTCGGCCCGGACGGCGTCCACTCGCAGAGCGCTGGCGAATCCGAGGTCGAGCGACTCGTGCTCGCCGAGTTCGTCCCAGCTCGTTCCGCCGCCGAGCCGGTCCTGGCCCTCGGCGACCTTCTTCTTGCCGTCGTGGCGGCCGAGCAGCTTCTGCAGGGCATCGATCCACTGGTTCAGGCTCGGCGGGGCGATCCGTTCCGGTTGCCCTTCGACCTCCCTCGTGGTGAGGGCGTTGGTGAGCGGCCAGAACCACAGGGCGCACCAGGCGTCCATGACTACCTTGAGCCGGCCGAAGGCCCCGCTGACATCGTTCAGCGCGGCCTCGATCTGCTCGCGTTGCACCGCGCCGCCCACCGGCAGGCCCTCGGCGCCCCAGACGGGGATGGACCGCCGGATCTCCTGCTCGGCAATCTGCAGGCGCCGCAGGGCGATCTGCCAGAGCCGTTCGACCCGGTGGCCGAGATCCACGAGTGCGGCGACCTGCTGCTTCGTCGGCTTGAGCAGCACCGACCGGCGCCAGGCCTTGAGCCGGTCGAGGGCCTCGGGGGCGAGTTCCTTGGCCTCGTTGGCGCCGACCGCGGAGCCCCAGCCCTCGGCGGGGAGCAGGAAGTGGTGCACCCGTCCAGCGACGCCGTCAGGGGTCTCCCCCGCCTCGGCGTCCACGGCCGGGCCGGTGAGCGGGGCGTCGTCCGGCACGGCGGTGAGCCAGGACTTGTCGTTGAGCTGATCGCGGCGGAAGGTCGCCCGGCGGCAGCCGATGAGGGAGTTGCCGCGGCGCAGGTGCAAGCCGAACCAGGGTGCCTGCAGACCCTCGCCCATGGTGTCGAGCCAGAGCGAGATCTCGGCGAGTTCGACGGCGGTGGCGTTCAGGTCGACCCCGTACACCTGGTGCAGGGCGAGGTAGGCCTTCACCTCCTGCAGCCGCTGGGGGTACTCATCGGGGTCGAGCTTGACGCCGAGTTCGGCCTGGCGACGGCGCAGGTACTGCTCGGCGAGTTGGCGAACGGCCTCGATCGCGAACGCCCCGGAGCCGAGTGCTGGTTCGCAGATGGTCAGGTCGAGGATCTCGCGGGCGGGGGTGGTCGTGCCGTTCTGGTCGAGCAGTTCCTCCAAGGCCTGGCCGACGGTGAACCTGGTGAGGACCTCGGGGGTGTAGTACGACGCGGACTGTTGGCGTTCGCGCCCGGCCAGGCGGAAGACGAACGTGCCGCGCTCGTGCAGGACCGGGCGGTCCTCACGAGTGACCGCGTCCTTGACGCGGACGAAGTCGCTCGCGGCGATGCCCTGGGAGCGTTCGACGGGCACGACCCAGGAGCCCTTGCTCGGGTCCCCGCCCTTGGCGACCTCGTACAGGTCGGTCTCGGCGAAGAAGCCGGTGTACGACATGAGGCCCTCGTACACGGCGCCGAGCTGGTTGATCCCGAGCTCGGCGTAGGAGATGAACCCTCGGTCCCTGCCGCGGGCTTCCTTGCTGAGCAGCAGATGCTGCAGCACCTGCTGGAGCGCGGTGTTGCCCAGGCCGACCTCGTCGATGTGGGCGGTGGCGCGCGGCTGAAAGAGGTCCGCCCGTAGCTGGCGGAAGTCCAGGCCCTCGTGGGCGCCCGGCTCGTCGTCGCCGGTCGCCGGGGTGGGCGCGCCGCGGTCCACCAGGCGGTAGAGCACGGCGAGCGACTCGTACAGGTGCCTGCCCGAGCGTGCCTGCGGGGTGGCCAGCTCGACCAGGGTCAGATCGCGCAACCGGTCGAGGCTGTAGCCCTGCTGGTACTCCAGGGCGCCGACGGGGAGCACCCCGAGTTCGGGCGAGGCCTCGGCGTAGAGCAGGAAGAGGATCCGGTACAGGAACCGCAGCGCCTGGAGGGCCAGGGGCTGCGCCTGGTCGGCGGGCAGGGGCGGCAGGCCCTGGTCGCGGCGCCGCTCGACGACCTCGTTGGCGATGATCTCGATGGACAGCCGCACGCCCTCGCGCAGGTCCTGGGAGACCCCGACGGTGTGCCGCACTGACTCGGCCAGCACGCCCGTCCACCAGATGTCGCCGTCGGCGTCCGGGGCCAGGGACCGTGCGCTCAGACAGGTCAGGGCCCGGTCGATCTCCCCGCCGCGCCGGGTGTCGTTGCGTTCGCAGACCAGTTGCAGATCGACGGCCAGGTAGCGGCCCTCGGCCCAGCGCTCCTGTTCGGCCACGAGTGCCCAGCGGCCAGCGAGCACCAGGGCGAACCTGGGGGCGTCGTCCGCCACGAACAACGCGGAGAGCAGCCGGGCCGCGCAGGTGATCTCGGTGGCGTCGTCCAGGGCATAGGGGGTCAACAGGGTGTCGGCGTCCTTGGCGAGCAGCGCCTCGGGCGAGTCCACCGGCCAGGCCTCGACCAGCACCAGCGGTGCACCGCCGGTCAGTCCGGGGGTGCCGATGTGCTGCACCGGCCCGGTGACCTCGACGAGCAGGCCGTCGCGGTGGAAGCCCAGGACGTCCCGGAGGTTCTTGTAGATCCCGGTGAGGTGGTCGGCGTCAGGTTGC
>CAZOWW010000065.1:0-26180 GCA_964583765.1 uncultured Kineosporiaceae bacterium | reverse complement strand
CTCGGCCAGGCCGGCGAGGGCGGTCTCGAGTTCGCCGCGGAGCTGGGTGAACCGGGACCGGGCCGTGCCGGCGTCGGCACCGTCCCATTCCTTGCGCCGTTCGAGCACCCTGGCCAGGAACGACTGGCTCCGCGCGTCGGTGGTGAAGTAGTGCTCGCTGATCCACGCTTCCCCGACGACGATCGCGTCGCTGGTGCTCACCGGTCCTCCTCCTGGTCCTGGGCCGCGTGGAGCTGGACCGGTTGGTTCTCGACTGCGTGATGCTGGGTCGGGTGGTTCTGGGCGACCGGATGGTTGGCGGGCAGGACGAGCACGAGCGGGCGGATGAGCTGGCGGTCGGGTGCCATGCCGGCGACCAGTACCCGTTCCTCCTCCACAGTCAGTCGCCGCTGCTGGAGATCCCCGCGGGAGGTCGCCTCGCTCGCCTGGGCCTCCCACCGGCTCACCCGGGCCGACCAGTCCTCCACCCGAGCGGCGGCGCTGTCGGTGGCGGCGGTGAACACCTGGGCCATCGCCTTCTCCGCCTCGCCGACGGCATGGGCCACGTACCGGTCCAGGCCCGTGCCCTCGACCGGACCGGGATTGCTCAGCTCGCCGTGCAGGCCGGCGGTGGCGACCATCTCTGCCGCGGAAGCGAAGGTGTCGACCAGGGCGAAGCCGAGATTCGCCGGGTTGGGGTAGGTCACCCCGACCGCGCAGGAGGCAACGACCTGGCCGCGCCGGTTCGTCAGCGTGCCCACCAGCAACACGGTCGGGGCATCGACCGCACCGCGGACGGCGTACACCTGGTTGCGGCCCAACTGCCCCAGTGCGCGGTCGGCGGCCCAGTCGAGGACCGGGTGCAGCGGCCCGAGGTAGTGCGCCTCGGGCCAGGTCGAGTCACTGCCCTCGCCCAGCGCCTCGGCCAGCAGAGCCGTCCCGCGGGCGGGCGAGGTGGCCAGCTTGAACGCCTCGATGATCCGCCGATCCGCCAGGTAGCCCTGCGGCAACACCTCCAGCCGCGCCCGCAGGTCCTTGGGAGGCACGAGCTCGACGATCTGCTGGGCCGGGTACTCCCGCCAGCGCACCCCGCGGGCGGCCACGTCGGCGCCCGGGGTCTCGAACACCTCGTGCAGCGCCTCGCGCAGGAACACCGTGTCGTTCGCGAACAACACCCCCGCTCCCGCCTGCGGGGACGATCCGGCACCCGCGTGCCCGGACCCCGGTGCGCCGTCCCCCGGGTCCAGGACGGAGTCGGAGGCGTGGGCGACCGCGGGGCCGGGCGTGCCGCCAGGGGTCTGACCGGGGGCACCACCAGGCGCCGGGGTGCCGGACGAGGACGTCCCCAGGGCGCTGATCCGGGCCAGCATCGCGGCGATCGGATCGATGGCGGCGATCTCGCGGGGATCGGCGACGGCCTGGTCCAGGGTCTGCTCCCCTGCCAGGACCTTGCGGATCTCCTCCTCCTCGGCGACCACGTCGTACTTGCCCATCAGGGACGCGACGTCCCCCAGGGCGGTGTGTGCCTCGCGTTCCTTCTCCAGCAGGCGGCTGAGCACCCGGATGTCCCCGGAGAACGAGTCACTGTCCGGTTCCAGCAGCAGGGTTGTGATCTGCGGGCGGTGCCGCTGCCCGTACCGGTCGATCCGCCCGTTGCGCTGCTCGATCCGGATCAGGCTCCACGGGATGTCGAAGTGGATCAATTCATGGCACTGCAGGTGCAGGTTCACGCCCTCCGAGGCCACATCGCCGGTGACCAGTACCCGGATCGGGGAGGACTCCAGCTTGAAGCTCTCCACGATCTCCTGCTGCTCGGAGTCGCTGAGGCCGCCGTGCAGCACCCGCACCTGCCCCGGCCCCAAGGCGAGGTCGCGTTCCAGGTTCTCCTGCAGCCAGTGCAGGGTCGGGATCCGCTCGGCGAAGACCACCGCCCGCATCGCCCGCCGCGGGCCGACCCCCACCCCGCGCAGGTAGTCCAGCAGCCGGCCGTACTTCGCCGACGGCGCCGCCAGCGCTGCCTCGGTCATCCCCTGGAGCCGGAGTAGCGCCTCCACCTCGCGCGCCTCAGCCTGCCCAGCCGCCGCCCCACCCGTGGCGACGACCCGGCGCAGGCGCTCAGCCAGGGTTTCGCGCAACGCCGCCGGGGAGGAAAGGAACGCCTTCGCCAGCGTCCACGGGAACAGCCGGGCCGCCGACCCCGAGTACGGCGAGCGGCCGGACTCCGGGTGCAACCACACCGCGTCCAACTCCCGGGCGATCGCGTTCTCCGCCGGGGAGGCCGGGACGAGGAAGTTCTGCGGATCCTTGCGTTCGGCCCAGTCCGCCCCGACGGTGCGGGCGACCTCCGGGCTGTTGCGGTGCCGGCGGACCACGAGCCGGGCGACCTCGGCCTCCACGAGGGATCCGTCGGGGCGTACCGCGGTCGGTTCGAGCAGGCGGACGAGCTCGGCGAACGACTCCGCGCGCCCGTTGTGCGGGGTCGCCGAGGCCAGGATCAGGGCGTCGGTGGTCGGGGCCAGTACCCGGGCGAGCCGGTTGTTCTGCGTGCTGGAGTTGGTGACGTTGTGGGACTCGTCGATGACCACGGCGTCCCAGCGCTGGCGGCGCAGGTACGCCAGGTACCGGTCGCTCTTCAACGTGTCGATCGAGATGATCGCCCGCTTGAAGTACGCGAACGGGTTGCGGGTGGCCGGCAGCTTCTGGCGCACGCGCTGGATGCCGAGCGAGTCCAACCGCACGAACGGCAACGCGAACCGGGTCCACATCTCGTGCTGCATCTGTTCCAGCACATGCTTCGGGGAGACGATCAGGATCCGGTCACCACGGCCCCGGCGCACCAGTTCGGCCAGGATCATCCCGATCTCCAGGGTCTTGCCCAGGCCGACGGCGTCGGCCAGCAGGATCCGCGGACGCAGGTTCGCCGGGTCCAGGGCCTTGCGGACGGCGGCCTGCTGGTAGTCCAGCGCGGTCGCCAACATCCGGGTCGAGACCGTCAGCTCGGCGACGTCCAGCGGGACGGCGGTCTTGCGCAGGGTCGCCTCGAGCCAGAGCTTGGTGCGCCGGTAGCCCGGGGAGGGGTCCGCCTGGACGGTGGCCTTCGCCGGGTCGTGGACCTGGATGCTGTCGTACCGCTCGTAGAACGTCGCCGAGGTCTCCCGGACCAGCTCCGAGAGGCCCTGCACCGTCAGCAGCGCGCCGTCCCGGGTGTGCTCGACCCCGGTGACCAGCCACTCCTCGTCCCGCACCACCACCACGGACCCCGGCGCCACGCTGAGTCCGGTGCTCGCACCGTCACCCGCCTGGTTCGCCCCCGTGTCACCTTCGGCCACGATTCGTGACTATAGTTCGCCACTCGCACCTGTCGCCGGACTTCCGACCGTGAACGTGGATCAAGTGATCGGGCCCACGGGATCATTCGGGCGATCTTCGAGCGAACCGATCTGCCCGTTCCCGCCGCCGGGAGCTCTGTCAGCAGGCACGTCGAGGACTTGGTTCAGTCTGGGGGCAGGCAACCACTGGGGCCCGAGCTTCCGAGCGCTGGTCGTCGCCCAGGCCCTGACCTCGTGGCCCACGCTCGCGCGGGCGTTCTCGCGCCCGAGGGGACCTGGCCGCCAGGAGTGCCGCCTGGTTCGCCCCATTGGAGAGCACCTCGAATTGCGTTGCGTCTCGACTCCAAGTGAGTCACGATGTTGGTCATGTCCGTGCTGGCGGCACAGGCACTTGAAGAGCCACTGCCTGTGCAGTCGACAGCAGACCCAGCCGTACCGGTGTTCGTAGCGTCGCCGGACGGCGCCTCGGAAGGCTTGCCCATGCGATCCCGGCCGTCCATGGTTGCGACTGCCCGGTGGAGGTTCTCGACACCGTTGGCTTGGTCGTCGTCCAGGCCGCCGACCTGCATGAATGCGGAGTGGGTGCCCTTTGCGTGCCCGCTGACACCAAGTTCCCCAGGGGTTCTTGATGCGAGCTGAGGAACGTCTTGAGGCGGTCCGGATCGCCGAAGCGGCGGGTAGGGCGCCGAAGATGGTGCTGTTCTGGGGGCACAGGCCGGAGTCGAACGGGCGTATCGGGCGTTGGTGTTTCAGCCAGTGGTGGCCCGCGCCGTTCATGATCGACGACGTCCGTTACCCCACCGCGAAGCATTGGATGATGGCCGCGAAAGCGCGGCTCTTCGAGGACACGGACGGCCTGGCGACGGTGATGGCGGCGAGATCCCCGGGCGCCGCGAAGGCCGCCGGCCGCAACGTTCGCGGCTTCGACGAGCAGGGTTGGGCGGCAGCCCGCTACGACATCGTGGTCGCCGGGAGCGTGGCCAAGTTCACCCAGCACCCGGATCTGGCTGAGTTTCTGCTCGGGACCGGCGATCGAATCTTGGTCGAGGCCAGCCCTGTCGACCGGATCTGGGGCATCGGCTTGAGCGCCACCCATCCCAATGCCACTCACCCGGGTCGCTGGCGTGGCCTGAACCTGCTGGGCTTTGCGCTGATGGACGCCCGTGAGCAGCTACGCGCCTCCTTGACCGCCGGGGATGCGACACGGAGGACGGCGCGATGACCGCCGCCGTCCCGTTGCGGATCATCCGGGGCGATGCCACCAGCCCCCAGGCCAAGGGCCCGAAGATCGTCGCCCACATCTGCAACGACCGCGGCGGCTGGGGCAAGGGCTTCGTGCTGGCCGTCTCGCGACGCTGGCCTCAGCCCGAACATGACTACCGGGACTGGTACCGACACCGGGCGGCCAACGACTTCGCCCTCGGCGCCGTCCGGCTCATCGGCGTGCAGCCCGAGCTTTGGGTCGCGAACATGATCGGCCAGCACGGCACCCGCACCGGCAGCAGCGGTCCACCCATCCGCTACCCCGCCGTGGAGCAATGCCTGCACATCCTTGGCGATCAAGCGCTGGCTCGCGGCGCCTCCGTGCACATGCCCCGCATCGGTTGCGGCCTCGCCGGCGGAAGCTGGGACCGTATCGAACCGTTGATCCAGACAGGACTGTGTGCCCGAGGGGTCCAGGTCACTGTGTACGACCACGGCGAGTGATCCCGATTCGCTGAGCACAGGGCAGCCGAGCGGACACGGTCACTCACCCCGATCGTGGACAGCTTCGCCAACCCCTCCAGGCGGTCGCGTCGTCGTACATGGGGACGAGGGAGGGCGTGCGATGAGCGGCGACAGTCGACGTGAGCGTGTGCAGGACTTCGTGCTGCGTAGGCGAACCAGACGGCAGGTGATTTCCGCGATCGTTGTCGCCACGTTCTCCGCGGGTGCGCTCGTCCTGGGGAGCAGGGCCTACCTGTTGGTCCGTCCGGTGCACAACCCATCCCCCGACGCCATCATCCACGTCGAGCCCGCCTTCGCCGGCGACGCCGAGCGGGTCATCAGGGAGGTGGACGAGCCCGGGTTCGGTCGCACGGTGACCTGGCAGATGCGCCAGGGATGGCAGGTGATGATGAACATCCAGCACCAGGCCGGCTCTCGCCTGAGCATGTGGCTCTGGGGCTTCCCGAACGATCGTCCGGCCGCCGGCGGCGACGATCTGGAGAAGGCCGTCCACACGTTCACCCGAGCCGAGATCCGGCGATGGGCACCACACGGGAGCTTCTCCGGCGGCTACGCAGTCGAGTGCAACAGCAGCTTCGATCACTGCTCCAAGTACGTCTACTGGATGACCTACGACTGCACCCGCGTGCGGATCCTGATGGAGGACGGGCCGAACCCGGACGAGGCCGGCGACGATCTGACGATGGCCCAGTCCCTGGCCTATCTGGGCGCGATCGACGCCTCAATGGCGGCGATCAGCTGACCCTTCCTCGCAGTCGGCGCACCTCGACTCGACGCGATCTTGTCGCACGAGCGTTCGGCATGGGAGCCCGCGGCATGCGAGTCCGGATGCCGTCGTGCCTGATTCGACTGGTTGTGCGCTTGTGCCTTCGAATGGTGTCGTTCGGATTGTTGCGACCCCGTTCAGCCGCAGGTCCCCGGGTAGGTGTCGATCTCCAGGAAGAGGATCGCGCCGTCCAGATCGGGACAGCACGGGGCGCCGAGGAGCTACAGAAAGGCCTCGGAGTGCCCGCCGAAGGCGATCCCGCGGGCACGGCCCGGCTTGACGTCCCTACGCCCGGTGTTGAGCGTGGGTTCGCCGCTACGGTCTCCACCCAGTCCTGTGACTTGCCGCTTCGGTCACATCGCTCGGGGTGCGGCGATGCCCAAGAGGTCCAGGCCCTGGGCGAGGGTGGCGGCGCTCAAGCGGCACAGGGCCAGGCGATTGCCTCGAATGGTCGGGGTGGGGGCCTTGAGGACGGGGCAGGCTTCGTAGAAGTCGGAGTAGGCCTTGGCCAGGGCGAACAGGTACCCGCACAGGCGGTGGGGTTCGTAGGTCGCGGCGGTCTCGGCCAGGGTGGCGGCGAAGCGGTCCAGCGTCAGGGCCAGGGCGCGTTCGGTGGGGTGCAGGTCGAGGTGGACGTCGACCGGGATCTCCCCGGTGGGGACGTCGACCTGGGCGCCGGGGCGGGGTGTCTGGCCAGCGACCGTCTCGGTCTGGGCGCGTTGGAGGATGGAGCAGATCCGGGCGTGGGCGTACTGCAGGTACACGCCGGTGTCACCGGTGAACGCGGTCATCCGGACCGGGTCGAAGGTGTAGTCCTTGATCCGCGAGGTGGACAGTTCGGCGTACTTCACCGCCCCGATCCCGGCCTGCTCGGCGATCCGGGCGACCTGTTCTGTGGCCATGGTGGGGTTCTTCTCGCGCACGGTGGCCCGGGCCGAGGCCACGGCTTCGTCCAGCAGGTCCGACAGGCGCACGGTGCCCCCGGAACGGGTCTTGAATGGGCGCCCGTCCGGACCCAGCACGGTGCCGAACGGGATGTGGCGGGCCTCGACGTCCTCCGGCAGCCAGCCGGCCCGGCGGGCCGCGGAGAACACGAGCCGGAAGTGCAGGGCCTGGCGCGAGTCCACCACGTACAGGATCCGGTCGGCCTTGAGCTCGGTGGTGCGGTAGCGGATGGTGGCCAGGTCGGTGGTGTCGTAGCCGTAGCCGCCGTCGCTCTTGCGGACCATCAACGGGACCGGGCTCCCGTCCGGGCCGGTGACCTCGGGGTCGAACACGCACAGGGCGCTCTGACTGTCCACGGCGATCCCGCGGGCTTCGAGCTCGGCGGCGACCTCGGGCAGGAACGGGTTGTAGAAGGACTCGGCGGCGATGTCCGCGTCGGTCAACAGCACCCCCAGCCGGGCGTACAGGGCGTTGAACGAGGCCTGGGACTCCGCGATGATCGCTTTCCAGGTCTGGACGGTCGCCGGGTCGCCGGCCTGCAGGGCCACCACCCGGGCGCGCGAACGGTCCGCGAATCCCGGATCCGCCTCGAACATCGCGCGAGCGGTCCGGTACAGGCCGTCCAGGGCCCCCACGGCATCGTCGCCGGGCTCCAGTTGGTCGGCGTGCCAGGAGGCCTCGGGGTGTTCGTCGAGGTACTGGATGAGCATGCCGAACTGGGTTCCCCAGTCGCCCAGGTGGTTCTGGCGGATGACCTCTCCGCCCAGGAAGCCCAGGATCCGGGCGAGCGCGTCGCCGATGATCGTGGTGCGCAGGTGCCCGACGTGCATCTGCTTGGCGATGTTGGGCGCCGAGTAGTCGATCACCGTGCGGCGGCCGGTCTCTGGCTCGTTCACCCCCAGGCGCGGGGCGGCGAGCCGGTCGCGAACCTGGGTCCAGATCGCGACGTCGCTCAGGGTCAGGTTCAGGAACCCCGGACCCGAGACCACCGCCTCCGCCAGGAGCGTGGCAGCCTCACCGGTCTCGAGGCGGGCAACCAGATCGGTGGCCAACTCGACCGGACGACGCCGCGTGGCCTTGGCCAGGCCGAGCGCGGCGTTGGCCTGCAGATCAGCGTGTTCGGAGGGGCGCACCAGTGGGTCCGCGTCGGTGTGGTCGGGCAGGACCGCGGCGATGGCTCGTCGCAGTGCGTCGTGGACCTGGTCGGTCAACGCGACGACGGCCTGCTGCGAGTTCATGCGCTGCTCCAGGTACAGATGACGACGGATCCCACTGTGGTCACGGCCAGTATCCCAAGGCGCCGTGGAGGCCCCACGCTCCGGGCCATGCCGGCCCTGGTCGCCAGCGCCCTTCCGGGCCGAGGACAGCGACCTGGGAGGCAGCCAGGCGGTGGAGTCCGCGCAGGAGGGTTCCCAGCAGTGCGTGGGACGGGCGGTAGCCGAGGTAGTCCTGGCCGGTGGCTCCGTCCGCGGAACGCACCAGGACGGTCAGCGTGTCGGTGAGGGTGAAGGAGGTGAGGGGTTCAGGGCGTTGCTGGTGGGCCAGGATCCGCATCGCCAGAAGGGCCAAGGAGCTCTCGGCGGCCTGCGTGTGGTGGGTGAAGGTGGTCAGGTCGCCTCCGAGGAAGACGTGGGGGCTGGTCAGGGCGTTGAGGATGAGGCGCAGTCGGAAGGTGGGCGAGTTGAGGTAGGCGGTCTCGCAGGGCACCGGGGGGATCAGCGGTCGCCGGGGGCTGGAGGGGCAAGGGAACGGGGCGTGGTCCAGGGCGGCCTGCACGTCGCGGTGGGTGGCGATGAGCTTGACCTCGTAGGCGACTTCGGTGTCCAGGTGTAACCCGTGGTCCTGGTGCAGACGGATCACGGTGTCCTGGAGGTCCCGGGCGTGTTCAGGGGCCAGCCAGGTGGGCGTGACCAGGAGCAGGTCCAGGTCCGAATGTGGCCCGTGCGTGTCGGAGGCATGGGAGCCGTAGGCGATGCCGTAGCGGCCGGGTTCGGTGAGGTACCCGGCCAGGTTCTGCACGGCCGCGGCCACCACCTGTGTGTCCGGCGATCGCGTGCCGCTCCCGGTGTTCACGCGGGTCTCCTGGGTAGGTGGGCAGCGCCGACGGCGTCGCGGTGGAAGTCGATGAGGTGGACGCCTGCCGGAAGCGCGACCGTCCCGTCCGGGCAGGCCCATGTATCGACGAAGTCGGTGACGGCGTCCATGACCTCCTGGTTCGTGATCAGCTGGGGCAGGTCCTTGAAGTGGGCTGCGGTGAACCAGCGCAAGGCGGCGGCCCTGGTCGGGGCGAGGGCTACCCCGGGCAGGCGAGTCCAGGTCAGGGCGCCACGCCCGGCGCGCTCGGCGGCCAGAAGTTCCTCATGCAGGATGGTGCGGGTATAGGAGCGGTCTCCGAAGGGTGTGGGGGCAACCTGCTCCCACGCCCAGGTGACCAGGCGTTGTTCGGGGCTGTCGGAGTCGAACAGCAGGGCCAGCAGGTGCCCGGATGGGGCCAGGAGGTCGACCATCCCGGCGACGAGCGCCCCCGCCGCGTGCCGGGAGGCCTGCCGATCTGCCACGGGCCGGATGCCGTCGGCGTCCAGGGTCTCGAAACACGCTCCCAGGGGGTAGCTGAGCGACCAGAAGGCGCTGACCAGGTTGAAGCCGTCGGCGCGCCCTTCGCCCAGCAACTGATTCACCGCCTCGCGGGTGTCCGCGCACAGGGTTCGCGCTGCGGGGAACCGGTCGGTGAACGCACGCAGCATGACCGGGCTGTAGTCCGCCCCGGTGAGGGTGCCCGCGTACGGGGCGATGCAGGTGGTCACCCGGCCTGTGCCGCACCCGAGTTCCAGGACGCGCAGTCCTGGCTGCGCGGGCGTCCCCGCCGCCGGCGAGCTGGGGTAGGTGTCGGCAAGCCACTGCGCGATCAGGTCGGTGTCCTCTCGGCCGGCGAAGTAGTGCGGCAGGAGAATCTCGTCGTACACGCCGGGTTCCTCGTAGACCGCTCTGAACGCCGTTCCCGCCTGCCGAGGCGTTGGCTCGCTACTCACAGCTCCTCCTCGAAGGTCCGTCCCCACGTGACCACCGCGTCCAGGGCCTGTCGCAGGTGCGAGGTCGTGACGCGGGAGTTGCCGGCCAGAAAGCGCAGCGGACGCACAAGGGCCCCTCGCCGCAGGCGTCCCTCGTCATCCGGTAGCCCGAACTGGTGCAGGAACCATCTGCCCTGTTCCAGGAGGGCGTCATGGATCGCCTCGTTGACACGATTGGTCACCTCGACGTCCCGCGCGCTGGCCCGGGCGGCCTGTACCCCGCGGGGCAGGTAGACGAAGGCCACCGCTGTCAGATCAGGCTCGTGCATGCGCAGCAACCGCGGATTCGAGTCGAGCAAGGAGACGAACACCTTTCGCGCCGCGATCCGGTCGGCGATGATGCGGGCCAGCCCTTCCCTGCCGTGGTGCCGCATCATCATCCACAGCTTCAGCGAGGCCCACGGCCTGCTGCCTACGAAGGGCGTGACCTGACCGAAGGCGAAGTCCTCCTGCATGATCAGGTCCGAGTGGCTCGCCACCGACCGCAGTGCTCCGGGGTCACGGACCAGTAGGGCGCTGAGGCTGTAGGGCACGCACAGGACCTTGTGCGGATCCACGGTGATGCTGTCGTAGTCCTGGATGCCTGCCAGAAGGTCCGACAGCTGCGGGTCGCAGGCGGCGGCCAGTCCCCAGCATGCGTCGGCGTGCAGCCACGCCTTCGGCGAGTACGTGCGGACCAGATCCCGGACCACGTCGAGGTGTTCGACGGTCTGGGTCCTGCTGTCACCGGCATAGGCGACCACCCCCGCCGTGCGGTCGCGGTGTTCGACGAGCGCGGCGGACAACGCCGGTATGTCGTAACGGAAAGCTCGGGTGGGCACCTCGACCGTCGCGTCACCCATCCCGACCCACGACAGGGCGCTCCTGATGCTGTAATGGCCGATCCCCGCGGGTACCAACACGACGCCTCGTCGGGCACCTGGAAGGCCTTGATGCATGGCACCGGGACAGAACCGCTCGCGGGCCAGCATCATGGCCACGGTGTTGCTGGTGGTGCCGCCGGGAGTGATGATCCCGCCGATGTCCCACACCGAAGTTACCGATCCCACGGCTGGATTCGGGTAGCCGAGCAGGCGGCGCAGCCACCGGAGCACGCTCACGTCGACGAAGGTGGCGCTGGGAGAGTCGAAACCCTGGTTGATGAGATTCTGCTGGGTGAAGGTGGCCAGGATCTCCCCCATCAAGGCGGCGGGATCATCGCCGGTGTCCGCGAACCCCAGGAACCGCGGACTGGCCTCGTTCTTGCACCACGGCAGCATCTGGGTTTCGAATTCCGTCAGCAGGTCAGCCAGCGAGGTGCCGTGTTCTGGCAGGTCCCGCACCAGGTGGTCACGGATGACGTTGGCTTGGTTGCGGCGCCGGTACACGGTCTCGTCCGCCTTGAACCGGGCGCCGACCTCGATCGCCTGGTGGAAGAGGGGCCGAGGGTCGTCGGTGCTCGTCGGCGGCGCTTCGCGCGCAGGAACCTCCGCGGAGGTGACCATCACCGGCTGCCGTCCGTCGAACCGTGGTCAGCACGACGGCCGATCGAGTGCGCGCGGCAGGGCAGCTCCCTGGCGAGGCATGCGTCCCGGCAGGAGAACCGACCTGTCGCCGAGCTCGACGTTGCAGTAGGCCAGGACGACCGGACAGGAACTTCCGCCATCGGGCTTCTCCTTGTTCTCCTCGGACAATCGCGCCGCTCCAACAACATGGCGACACCGGGATCCACGACAGCTACCTGCCGAGGCAGTGACCATCACCGGAGTCGAGATCCACGTTATCCAGCCGAATCCCCCCAAAACCCTGTTGCCAGGTGTTGCGGCAAGAAACGGCAACATGCCGGTGCGCCCGTCCGCTGAGGGGAAAGTGACGTGGACGCAGCCGCTCCGAATCCTTCTTCCTCCCGATGCCCGCACATGATCGTTATCTCCGGGAGGCCAGACCGCGAACATCCATCGTGTTTCCGCCGGCGTGCTGGTCATGCCGGAGCGCTACGGAACGACTCCGATCCGGGGCACACCGCAAAATCTCTTCCCGGTGCGCTCATGAACAGTCCCGGGGGCAAGTTCCCACCGAGCGATAGGGGCGAACAGGGGGCAGCCTTGTTCGCCCCACGGCAGGGAGCGCCCGCGCAGGACACCGGAAGGAACCGACGTCTCGGCTACCTCGACGGCCGTGGTCTCACCGAGGCCCACCGTGACTGGTCAGATGATCTGCCACCGGGCGTCCCGGGCATCGCCGTCGCGTAGGGCGGCCAGGCGCTGCTGGACCTCGTGCGCCGCTGGACTGCCGAGCCGGGACTTCCGGGCATTCGTCGCGATCATCTTCAACTCACGCAATCGGCACAGATCCTCGAAGCCGTCCCAGGTCGCGGGGTCCCAGCCGTAGGCCTCGGCGAATCCGGTGAAGACTCGATGGCCGTCCGGCAGGAACCTGCGGCAGTGCACGGCGATCGTGGCCAGGTCCCATTCCCGAGGTCCGATGGCCGCCCCGTCCCAGTCGGCGAGCACAGCCTGGCCGTCCATGCGCCGCAGCGCGTTGCGGGACTGGGGGTCCACGTGGATGAGCCCTGGTGGCAGCCGGAACCGCATCGAGGCCCACACCTTGCTGAGGTGGTCCAGGTGGCCGTCGAGCAGTATCCGGTCGCCGTCGGCGAGGATGGTCGAGGCCTTGATGGAGTGCCGGATTCCGGCCAACGGCTCGAGAGAGCACACACCCGGCGGTGGGGCAGCCAGGGCGTGAAGTTCCCGGAGCAGCGCTCCGAGTTCCACGACGGTAACGGGATCGGCGTCACCGGCGTCGAGCCGCTGCCACACGGTGACGGCGTGGCCGCCGATCTCGAACGGCTGGTCGACTCCCGGATACAGCTCGACGGTCGGGAAGCCTCGCGCGACCAGCCACTCTACGAGTGCGACCACCGGACGCAGATCGTCCGTGGCGACACCCAGCGGTGCGATCTTCACGACGGCATCATCAACCGCGTACACCGCGTTGGTGTGATGGCGCAGCAACCGTGCCTGCGATCCGGACAGCCCCAGGTCGCGGCAGACTTGCCCCAGCAGCGGGCGGGTCTGTGTCTCGGTGAACATCGATTCCCTACATCACGAGGGCGGATGAGCCGTCAACCTGCGTGCGGGCTCGGGCCCGGCAGGCGCTGACGTAGTCGGCCAGCGCGATCACCTCGCCTCCTCGTTGGGTCGGCGGCACCACGTCCACCATGTCGACGACACGGGACAGGACAATCTCCGTGCGTTGAATCTCCGGTAGCGCGGCGATGGCCTCTTGGGTGACCGCCACCGCTTCGCTGGCCCGCCGGTCCTTGACCAGGCACATGGCGCGGTCCAGGTTGATCAAGGTCGGGTCGATCACCGAGACAGGGCTCGATCGATATAGCGTCAATGCTTCATCCTGGATCCGGTAGGCGGAGTCGGTGTCCCCGAGCCAGGTGGCCGCCCCCGACAGGTAGAACTGCAGCCGTTTTGCAGGGAACCGGAAGGCCGCGTCGGTGTCCGCGTCACCGAGCTGATCGAACAACCGACGAGCCTCATCCATGTCGGCGCGCGCGGAGGCTGCGGCGTTCAGGCGGGCCAGCGAGCGGGCTCGGGCGGCGACAGCCAGCACCGTCGCCGACGACGGGGTCGTCGACAACTCGAGCGCGGCCTGTGACAACATCACCGACTGGTGTGGATCGCCGTAGTAGTACGGCAGCATCGCTGCCTGCGCTCGTACCAGCACCCGCAGATACTGCTCGCCGCTGTCGTCGGCGGCTACCACAGCGGTGCGGTACCAGAGCCTGGCCTGCACAAGCGCACCTAGCCTCATCAAGGCGTCGGCGCACATGGTTGCCAGCAGCGCGGCGGCCCCTGACAGGCGCGCCTGGACCGAGGCAGGCTGACGGCGCCGTGACAACCGCTCGACCTCCCGACACTCGCCGGCCAGACGCGACAGGACTACAGCCGGGGCAGTGTGTGGGTAGGCCTGGACATGCTCGAACGTCGAAGCCTCGATCAGCTCCAACTGCCCCGCCGTCACCGTTGCTGATGCGAGGGCCTCATCCAGTTCCGAGCGCACCTGACAGAGCGCGTCGAGCGGGTCCAGGAGGCCACGGCCAGCACTATCGTGATCAAGCGGCATCAGCGGCGCTGGTGCCGCGTCTGTCGCCGCTTGTACCAGTCGTCCCCCGGCGCCCAGGATCTCGTCGCAGCGACGGGCGAACTCCGGGCTCGGACGACGCTTGCCGTGGACGACCCGGGACAACTGCCCGGGATCCACCGGAATCTGGCGAGCCAGGGCCCGCAGGGACATTCCCTGAGGGCTCATCATGCCCCGCAGCAGCAGCCGGAAGGCCTCCGTCTCCCACGTCACCCTCTCTCGCCTCCCCTCGCTCGGTCTCCTCGTCACTGCTGAGGCTTCCAGTTCCACGGGGATGTTGCCAGGCATTGCCCCGGTTCTGGCAACCCCTGGCAACACCCCGCCGCGGCACCACGGTCCGGCGAGCTCCTGGCGGGGTCGGCTTGCCACTCAAGGTCCTCGGGGGCGACCACGCCCGAAGAAGAGGCAGCCGACAATCGAGAGTGGTCATCCACCCGGGGCCGCTGCTCAGACCGTGGCTGGGTCAACCAGCCGCAAGGTGACGGGGTCGGTGTCGATCTCGAGGGTGGCGCCGAGGGGCAGGATCAGGTTCTCGACCTGGTGACCGATCTCGCCGATCTGGAGGACGGGCAGGTCGTGGCCGCGGGTCGCTTCCTGGACGATGTCGGCGAGGTCGCGGTCGTTCCCGGCGCCGGGGGCATCGCTGCCCAGGCAGTAGCCGAGGACCAGGCCAGCGATGGTGTCCAGGATGCCGCGCAGTCGAAGGGTGACGAGCAGGGCGTGGATGTGGCGTTTCTGCAGCCGGTAGGTCTCCAGGACGAGGATCGCGCCGTCCACGTCGGGGCAGTACGGGGTGCCGAGGAGCTGCATGAAGGCCTCGGAGTTCCCGCCGACGGCGATGCCGCGGGCCCGGCCTGGCTTGATGGCCCGCCGACCGGTGTAGGTGGTGGGCTCGTCGTCCAGGTCCCGCCAGGCGGGGTTCGGCTCGTAGCTGCCGGACCAGCGTTCGCACCACACGGACCGCAGTGATCCGAGCGTGTAGGGCAGGGGCCCGCGGGCGAGGTCCAGCAGTTCGAGGCCGTGGAAGGTCACTAGGCCGGTGCGGGCGGTGACGGCGTTCAGGACGGTGGAGGAGTCGGAGATTCCCGCCAGGATCTTCGGGTTCGCGGCGATGGCGTCGTAGTCGAGCAGGTCGAGGATGTCGATGGCGGTGGCTCCGCCCAGGGACAGCACGATCGCGGCGACGTCCGGGGTGGTGAACGCGCTCATGAGGTCCTGGGCACGTTGGGCCGGAGTTCCGGCGGAGTAGTGGTCGGTCGCGAAGGCGTGGTCGCCGAAGTGGACCATCACGTTCAGCGCCTGCGCCAGCGCGGCAGCCCCTTGCTCGATCTGGGTCCGGAGCGGGGCGATCGTGCTGGAGGGCGAGACCACCACCACGCGGTCCCCCGGGCATAGTGCCCGGGGACGGATCTCCTGCCGTGCCATGGCGTCCTCCTGTCTCTGATCGTGTAGGCCTCTCTAGCCGTCCGGATCTCCGCCGGTGCGGATTCTGCTGGCCAGGAGGGCTGCCACCCTCGGGGTCGGTTCGAGGTCGCGTCGGGTCGTGGTGCTGGGCGGGGTCGTCGTCCGTTCTATGCGGTGGCCCGCGTCCACTGGGTGGTCAACCGGAGCTCGATATCGCGCGCCTCGGACGCCAGGCGTGCAGTGATGTCCGCGTGGTCCAGAGCGCGGTGGTTCGCGGCCAGGCTCCGCAGACTGCGCACGGTGTTCGGGTGGTCCCCGGGGTACAGGCGACGTCGCATGGCCAGGGCCTGTTCTTCCAGGTCTATCGCCCGGGCGTACTCCCCCAGGACGTGCAGGTCGGCAGCGAGGCTGGTCAGGGAGTGGGCGACGTCGGGGTGGTCGCCCGGGTCCATGCGGCGTCGCATGGCCAAGGCCTGTTCGTTGAGCTCTCGGGCACGGTCGAGATCACCGAGTTCGTGCAGGTCACTGGCCAGGTTGCTCAACGAGTAGGCGAGGTCGGCGTGGTCCTCGATGTGCAGGCGCCGGCGCATGGCCAGAGCCTGCTCGTGGTGCTGGCGCGCTTGCTCGTACTCGCGCAGAACGTGCAGCACGTTGCCGAGGTTGTCCAGGCTGTGGGCCAGGTCGACGTGGTCGCCCGGATGCAGGCGCCGGCGCATGGCCAGGGCCTGATGGTGCAGATCCCGCGCGTGAGCGCTGTCGCCGAGTTCGTTCAGGTCCACGGCCAGGTGAACCAGTGCCCGGGCGACCTCGGGATGGTCACCGTCATGGAGCCGTCGTCGCATGGCCAGGGCGTCCTCGTGCAGGTCGCGGGCATCGGGGAAGCCCAGTCCGGTGCACAGCAGGTACCGGCCGACCCGGCTCAGTAGGCCGGCCAGGGCCACGCTGACGATGCCGCGGCGCGCGGCGTGGGCGAAGGTCGCCCGGGCGTGCGGGAGCAGGCGGGCGCAGATCGGCCAGGTATCGGGTTCGGAGGGGGTCTCGGGGAACAGGGCAGCCAGGACGTCGACCGCCTCGTAAAGGCGTTCGTCCGCAGCTGTGGTTCGCTCTTCGATGATCAGACGGGTGAGTCGATGCATCCGCACCGATTCCTCGTCCTCGACCGTCATCAGGCCCGACTGGCGCAGGGCTCGCAGGATCTCCAGGCGCTCGATCACCCCGGACGTCCCGGACGACGGGACCACGGCGGCCCAGCTCCAGTCATCTGCCTGCCGCCCCGTGGCCTGCCACTCGTCCGATTCCCGGGCCTCTGGTCGCTGTGCGCCCGATGCCCGGGCGGCCGCGCTCAGGGCGCTCAGGATGTCCCGCAGCGGCAGATGATCCGGGGCGTACAGGGCACAGATCTCCAGCAGCCGCAGCGCGGTCGGGTAGGCGGTGGCCAGATGATCCAGGCTGAGGGTGACGGCCGTGACGACGGTGCTGGGGTAGGACAAGGCCTGCCCGCACCGCAGCAGGCGGGTGCGCTCCGCCCGGAACAGCTCCAGGTACTCCCCCGCGGAGATGTCCGTCTCGCTGGCGTAGGCGGCCGCTTGCGCCAGGGCGAGTGGGAGTTGGCCCAGCTCCTGGGCCAGGGATCGGGCGAGCGTCTCGGGCTCGCCTGGGTCGTTCGCTTCGAGGAGCTCGGTGGCGGCCTCCAGGCCGAGCACATCCACCGGGATCGGGGTCGCCAGCAGGCGCCAGGTCGGGTTGCGCGAGGTCAGGACGACGTGGGCCTGCCTGCGGCCCGCAGGCGGTAGGAATGGTGCGACGTCGACCGGGCCGGTCGCGTTATCCAGGACCAGCAGCCACGAGTCGCGGTGTCGCAGCTGGTCGAACGCGTAGGTCAGCAGCTCGGCCGGCGACCATTCCGGCAGGGCACCCAGGCGGACTGCGAGCTGTCCGAGTCCGGTGACCATCTCCAGTCGCGTCTCCGCAGTGATCCACCAGCCCAGCTGGTAATCCCCTCGGTACCGATCCGCGAAGGCGCGAACGAGCTGGGTCTTGCCCACCCCCGCGATGCCGTGGACCGCGACGACGGCCGCCCGCGAGTCATCGATCGATCTGGCCCGCAATGCCTTGTGGATGGCACCGATCTCTGCGTCGCGTCCGCAGAAGGCCCGCACCGCCGGGGCGATGTTCCACACCCGCAACGGCTCCCGGCCATCTCCGGCCACGACCTCCTCGCCCAGCAGATCCGGCACAGATCCAGCATCGGGTGGCGCCGTCCCAGCGGAAGCCCGGCCCGGCGGAACCAGTGTTGCGGCGGCGGCTTGTGCGCGGACCTGTCTGGCTGCCCTGGCCAGGAGATCGCCGGTGCCGAAGATCGCATCGCATCGGCGAGCAAGGTTCACGCTCGGGAGTCGACGACCGTTGAGGACGCGCGACAGCTGCCCCGCGTCGATCGGGACCTGGCGTGCCAACGCGCGCACCGACAGATCTCGCTCGGCCAACAGGTCCCGCAACAACGCGCCGAATCCCTCCGGCGGCAAGGTCATCGGCTACCTCCCCCATGGATATCGGGTGATACGAACGACGCATATCCGCCGGTCGTGGTCCGAGCGTTCCACGTGCACGGCCGGAATTGCCAGACATGGCCGCGTCCCGGCAACACCTGGCAACAGTCGGGCGCACCATGCCTGCTGATCAGGTCCGTTGTCCCAGCCCGGCCAGGACCGGCACGCTGGGCCCGCGTCGGGGTCGGTGATCCGGCCGCCATCGTCCGACGCGTACCAGCCCAGGTTCGATCAGCTCGAGTCCGTCGAAGAGCGCATGGATCTGCTCCGGGGTACGCAGGACAAGCGGGGCTACCCCTTCCCCGTACAGGCGAGCCGCCTCACGAGTGGCCGCCGCCCGCCGTCCGAGCACACCGGAGTCGATGTCCGCGACGTGGGTGATGGCCACGTAGCTGCCAGGGGCGAGCGTGTCGCGGAAGGCGGCCACGATTCCCGCGGGATCCTCCGCCGCGGTCACGAAGTGCAGCACCGCAACGAAGAGCACGGCGACCGGTCGTGTGAGGTCGAGATGAGTGCGCAGTGCGTAGTCGTTCAGGATGTGCCCTGGGTCCCGCACATCGGCCCCGAGCGTGATCGTCTGCCGATTCCGGCACAGCAGTGCTCGGGAGTGGGCCAGGACCACGGGGTCATGGTCGATGTAGACCACCCGGGCCTCGGGATCCACCTGCTGTGCGACCTCGTGCACGGCACCAGCGGCCGGCAGTCCCGTCCCCAGGTCGATGAACTGGTCGATCCCCGAGAAGGCCAGGAACCGCACCACCCGCTGCAGGAAGGCCCGATTCGCCACAGCGGCCTGCACCGCCCAGGGAGCGATCTCCGCAATGGCGTCTCCGACGACCCGGTCCGGGCCGAAGTGATCCTTGCCCCCGAGCCAGTAGTTGTAGACCCGAGCGGCATTCGCTCGCTCCGGGTCCAAGGCTGAGGCCGCAAGGCCACTCAGCCACGGTCGGTCGCCACCCCCGATTCTCTCGGGCGCGCCGGCGAGAAAGCCGAGGGCCTCCACCGACCTGAGGGTCTCCCCGTCCGAGGCCTGACCTGTCACACCACGGGCTGCCTGTTCGCCGTTCACCCCCACACCGTCCAGGCACCCGAGATCGGGGCGGGAGTGCACCGACAGCGATTGTCGACGGCTGAGCTCCGGCGTTCTCCGATCTCGAAGGTCGAGAACGTCATGCCCATCAGGAGGTGGTGGGCGGGAACGACGACGGAGCCCAGCCCGCGTCGTCGCTCCCGCCGGCGCAAGAGGCCACACTCGGACGCACGACCGCCCGCGGTCGGGCGCCACAAGGCAGCGCCTCGTCCCGGCGTGGCGCTGGGTTCTGCGCGACTCGATTTGGCTGCCGGATCGTCGGCGTTGGAGTCCGGCTCGATGGTGGCCATGAGACAACCCGACCGCGCGTTGGTGTTGACCTACCAGAGTTGCCCCGTTGCCCACCGTTGCCGACGTGCAGCGACCGGTGCCGCAATTCACGGGACATGTACGACAGTGGACTCAGCACAGCTCGCTCGATGCCATCCGCACGCGACAGCAACCGATCACACGCCTCACCATCGAAGTGGTCCGGAAGGGAGCTCGACATGCGTCTGCTGATCCTGGGCGGCTCGTGGTTCGTCGGCCGGGCGATCGTCGAGCAGGCCGTCCTGGGCAGACATGAGGTGAGCGTGTTCAACCGCGGGCGCACCCCCGCGAGCTATCCCGGCACCGTGCGAGTCCTCCACGGTGACCGCGAGCGGGGCGAGGACCTCGAGCGCCTCGCCGGCCAGGGCCCCTGGGACGCCGTCATCGACGTCGCGGGCTCGGTGCCGGCCGTGGTGCGCGATGCGGCCCGGGCACTGTCCCCGGCGGCGGGACGGTACGTGTTCGTGTCCACCATCTCGGTCTACCGGGACTGGCTCGATGAGCCCATCGACGAGGGCTCCGCGCTCCACCCGGGTGATCCGGACCAGGACCCGGGCACCCGCGCCTGGGACCCCGCCAGCTACGGGCCGCTCAAGGCAGGCTGCGAGCAGGCCATCGGCCGCTCCTATCCCGCGGACCGGACCCTGATAGTGCGACCCGGCGTCGTCCTGGGCCCGGGCGAGTACGTGGGACGCCTGCCCTGGTGGCTGCACCGCATGCACCGCGCCGGACGCGTCCTGGCCCCCGGGACACCCGACCGCGCCATCCAACCGATCGACGTGCGGGACCTCGCGGCCTTCCTGCTGTCCCTGACCGCCCGCGGCCGGTCCGGTGTCTACAACGTCACCGCTCCCCCGGACCGGGACACCTACGGCGACCTCCTGACCTCCTGCGCCCGGGCCGTGGGCACCCACCCCGACCTGACCTGGATCGACGACGACTGGCTCACCCGCCAGGACGTGCGCCAGTGGACCGAACTCCCCCTGTGGCTCACCGCCACCGGGACCTCGACGATCAACCCGGCCCGCGCCCACGCCGTCGGCCTCACCTGCCGCCCCCTGCAGGACACCGTCCAGGACGTGTGGGCCTGGCTCACCGCCGGAGGGACACCCGTCCCCCACGAACGCGCCGCCGAACACGGCCTGGCCCCCGACAAGGAAGCCCGACTCCTGCGCGCCTGGGACACCGAACACCCGACCTCCCGGAACTGAGCACGTCACGCTCCCTCAGCCCCGTCGGCCAGAGAGCCGCAGGGCAGGTTCGGGGCAGCGGCTTGACCGTCCCGTCGGCCCTTGTCCGGTACCTCGCTACCGTGTGGAGCCCGCGTCTCTGGTGCGCCGACGCCGGAGCGAGCTGATCGGCACGGTCCACGCCCAGAGTCCCAGCACGGACAGCGTGACGGCCGCCAGCGCCGTCATCTCCCACCATTCCCGCCCCCCACCGATCGGATAGACCCCTTCAGGATCTCCGATATCGACGGCATAGGCTTGCAGGCCAATGTGTCCGGCACCCGCGGCTCCCCCGAACATGCGCACATGAGTTCGCCGGACCGAACCATCGCCGGAAACGTAGTCGCCGAATCGGGTACAGCCGGATCTGTGGTCGCATCGCACCTCTGTAATAGTCCAGGTACCTGGCCGCCCCTCGCCCAGATTGGCTGTCCATGACAGCCACAACTGTTGTGCCGCTATCAGGAGGATCCCTACGGCGAGGACCGGCACCAGATAGCGCCAAAGGAAACGGAGCCTGTCGTCGATCATGGTATCGCGCACAGAAACTTGCATCGCAACGGATTCCGGTGGGTTGCCGCGAAGTTCCACGCTGGGCGCCACCACGGAAAGCGCTTCCTGCAACTGGGTCACGTCCAGTTTCCAGGATTGGATCTGACGGTGGACGGTGAGATCATCCAGCACGCGGTAGTTCAATCGCCAGTATCCGGAGCCCGAAGGAAGAAGCGGCGAACCGTGCTTGCGAGCGACACTGATGTATCGCGCCTCCTGCGAACCTGCTGGCCGGCCGTACAGTCGAAGATATTTGATCTCACTCCAGGGAATGAATGCCGTGGAGCGACGGTAGAACGGCGGCGTTCCACCCAGTGTCACCCCTGCGGAATCCACGCGAAAGGCCACCCGACGCCCCAGGACGAGACACACGGAGCGGGCGAGGAAAAACCCGAACGCCGTCACATCCAGGACGGCGATCGGCCACGGCATGGGGAACAGGGCGAGGAGCATGAATGCCGCGCACCCCACCCACGGGGCAACCAGCCGGCGTGTGAACCCATATCGAGCTTCGCATATCGCCCGCGCCTCACTCACGACACGCCATTCTGCCACGCAGCCGGCCTTCGCCAGAGACAAGTGCGTGACCGTTCTCAGGGAGATGATCTTCGAACGTCACGAAAATGAGTCGGCCAGACTTCTGGATTCGCTCGAAAAACATTCCCGGCACCCCGGTTGCCGGAGTGATTTCCATCAACTTCCCTCAGTGTGACCTTCGCGTGTCGAGTTGGAGATGCTGGCACTTCGGCGCCGGATGAGATTGATCGGCACAGTCCACACCCATAAGCCCAGGAGCAGTGCTGAACCCGCCGCGAGCGCAGAGAACTCCCACCACCTCGACCCTCCATCGGGCGAGTAGACCCTGGGCGAGTCTCCGGTGTCGACCGCGGGGGCTTGATCGCCAATTGTGGCCCCTACTGACTTCCACCCATCCAATTCCACGTCTCGCCGCCTGACCAGACCGTCATTGGAAGTGAAGTCACCACGCCAAGTGCAGTCATCCTTGCCGCACCACACTCTGGTAGCCGTCCAGGTGCCTGGGTGCCCGTCGCCCACATGAGCCTTCCATGCCGGACCCAAGTCCAGCCCAGAGATCGTCAGCGCGCATGCGGCAAAGATCGGCACGAAGTAACGCCAGCAGAAACGAAACCCTTCGTTGCTCCTGAGGTCACTCAAGAAATCGTGTACGGATGATTGCGACACGACGTGTGTTGGTAAGGAGCCACGAAGTTGCACGTGTGGTGCCACCTTGGAAAGCACTGCGCGCAACTGGGTCACATCGAGTTCCCATGATTGGACCTGCCGGTGAGCGGTGAAGTCCTCACCCATCAGATGCTGATTGAAGTACCCGTACCCGAACCCGGAGGGCAGTGGTGGGCACCCATGCCTTCTGGAAACTCGGATATACGGAATTTCCTGCCTGCCGACCGGGAGGAGATAAACCTGAAGGAACTTGACGTCCCCCCATGGAATGAATGCCATGGAGCGACGGTAGAACGGTGGCGCCCCACCCAGTGTCACCCCAGAGACATCAACGCGAAAAGCCACTCGATGCCCTAATGAACGCCACATCCCGTATATGAGGAAGAACCCGAACACAACAACATCCAGGATGGCGATCGGCCAAGGAATGGGGAGCAAGGCGGCAAGCAGAAATGCGATACATCCCGCACATGCGCCAGCCATCTGACGGGTGAACCTATGCCGAGCTTCGTACATCGACTCTGAGCCATCCACGGCGCGACATCTTGCCATGGAGTGAAGCTCGCCCGCTGCATCATCGACTCATGTTCGGTCAGTCACACGACCGGACGGCGCATGGTCACACTGAGCGCTCTTCTCAGTTCCGAGCGTTACGTGTTGTTCGCTGCGACGGCGTCCGTTCGCAGGCGCCAGACGGTGCTCAGATCCCGGCCGTCGCGCCAGATGCGGGTGAAGAAGGTTTCCGTCGAGAGGCCCAGGGTGAGGCTGAACTCCGGGCGAGCGCCGGTGACCTGTTCCGGGAGCTTGATCGGCGTGATGGCGGTCAGGTCGGCGCAGGCCAACCAGAGACCTTGCTCCTGGGTGCTGAACAGGACGCGGTCGTGGTCCAGGAAGCATCCGTAGACGTCGATGCCGTCCGGGTCGATCTGTGCGGCCTCGACGTCGGCGACCGCCAGGACGTCCAGGCCAGGCCAGGACAGCACCTGCGGCAACCCGGGAAAGCTGGGGTGCGGCAGGAGGAGCAGGCGGGTGCCGTCTGGACTGAACCCGCAGGCCACCACGTTCTCCCCGATGCGTGTGACGGCGAGACGTCGTCATCAACACGCACCGAGTACAGGCTGCTGCCGTCCTGACCCTCCCCCGGGTCGAGCAGGACGCTGCCGTCGACAGGGTGGGCGGCCGCGAAGACTCCTGCTTCTAACGTGTCCAGCACGACTTCGTCCTGGATCACGCCGGTTGCGGTGTCCATCAGCAGCACGCGATGACCAGTGTTCTGCTGGTATCGATGGCCGGCATGCTCAGGGACCTCGCGGTCACGGACGGTGATCATGAGCCGGTCCTGACCCAGGAACGTGGCGGAATCGGCCAGCGGCAGCCCCAGGCGCCAGTCCAGGCCGGTGTTCCCCGAGAGGCGCCTGGCCGGCCCGGCACAGACCAAGGAACCCGCTTCCGCCGCCACCACGCGCGACAGATCCGGTGTCGCGCTGAGCAGTTTCGCACCACCCGTCAGATCCACTGGCCGGTACGCAGTCGGCTCCAGTACCGCATCCAGCGCTTCGACCCCACCGGCGACGAGGCGGAACCTCGCGCACGGATGAAGGCTCACGGGGGCCAACTCGGACCCCACATCGAGGTCAGGGCGCTCAGCCACAAGGTCAGCGATCACCACGTACGGCACTCCCCGCACGATAGGCCCACATCACGACCGGGGCGGCAAGGTGCCAACGAGCGTGAAGGGCCTTGTCGTCAGCCCACGGACACGGCGATCGGCGTGATCTTCCGAGAGCCTCAGCCCGCTGTCGGCGTCGTGGGTGGCTGAGGCACCTGGGACAGCGTGACCAGGGCCGCTGTCGTGTGCTGATCGAGCAACATCAGGCTCGCCTCGATCTGCACGGTCAGCCACTCCCCCGAGGTACTCCGCAACCGCAACTCTCGCCGGACCCGCCCTGCGGTCGCGAGCTGGGCGGACATCTGCGTGGCGAGTGTGAGGTCACCCGGGTGGATGGCGGGCGGGTGCTCTGCGTCGTTCTCCCACGCCACCCCGGGCATAGGGTCATCGACCCAGCGCAGCAGCGTGAGGGTACGCAGGTTGACGATCGCGCGGTGCTTGCCGGGTTCCTGTTCCGCGGCGAGCACCTGCTGGGCGAGCACCATCCGCGGTGGCGCGCTGGGTGTGCTCTCCGCCGGGCCGAGGTCGTGAGTGATCCCGCGCAGGACGACGTGCTCCTCGCCGTCCAGCGTGCGCTCCACGACTGCCCGGGCGGCAAAGTTGGCGGCGCGGATCTGCCCCTCGTCGCGGCGGACGCTCCAGGTCGCCTGGTGTTCGGCGCCCGGACGGGCATTGACGATGACGGCCAGGGCAGCGGACTCGTCCGCATTGGTGATCAACCGGCCGAATGCCTCGGCGATCACGCGTTCGCTGCGGCGCTGCTCCGGAGCCACCGCGTACAGGTCGAGCAGATCGTCCGAGCCGCCGATCTTGCCCGTCGTGAGGTTGAAGTACCAGGCCCCGGCGAGGTCACGCGGGGGCGGCGGTTCTTCGGGCAGACCGAGCCACGCATAGACCCCGTGGACGTTTCCCGAGAACGAGACCAAGGGATCACCCCACAGTTGCCGGGCGCCGTCCCTGGTGGTCGTGCGCACCGAGGAACCGGAGGCCGCAACTCGGGCGACGAGGGCTCGGACGTCCTCGAGGTAGCGGCCACGGCCGAGGACCGAGGTCAGGGACACCATGCGCTTGGGGGTGCTCCCGACGCCGATCACTGTCGGCTCGACCCGACCGTCACCGCCGAAGGTCTCGATCAGCAACCACCGTTCTGCCATGGCTCCCCCATGTGTTGTCTCTCTACGGTCTCCTGGGCTGCGAGCGATCCAAGGTAGTTGTCCGTTTAAGGATCCGTGGGAGGATGCGCTGATAGCCAGCACCCGTCATCCGGACCAGAGCGGACACGAGGTGGGCGTCGGCCCCGACCAGGATCCGTGGCCGGCCGCGTCGGACGCCGCGCAGGATCGCCGCGGCCGCCTGCTCCGGGGTGGTACGCGCCAGGGCCCCGTCGAACCGACCGCTGATGGCATCGCGGTCCTCGGTGATCGCGAAGCGGCCGTTGCGCACGATTGACGTCCGCACGGCGCCGGGGTAGGCACATGACACCTGGACGGCGCTGCTGGTCACTGCCAGTTCCTGGCGCAGGGCCTCAGTGAAGCCCCGGACGGCGAACTTCGTGGCGCAGTACGCGCTGAATCGCGGGACCGCCATCAAGCCGAACGCACTGGAGACCGTGACCACATGGCCGCGGTCCGAGGCGAGCAGCTGAGGCAGCAGCGCCTTGACCGTGTTGACCGTCCCCCAGAAGTTGACCGCCATCACGTGGTCGAAGTCCGACAGGTCAGAGTCCTGCAAGGTGCCGGTGTGGATGGTTCCTGCGAGACAGAACAGCAGGTCGGCACCCCCGCGCTCACCCACCGAGACGACGGCCTCGATGACCGCCGCCCGATCGGAGACGTCGACGACGCAGGCGTGGACCTCGGCGCCTGCCCGGCGACAGCCCTCTGCCGTGCGTTCGAGACCGTCCGCGTCCCGGTCCCAGAGCGTCAACCGCGTGCGATACCCAGCCAGTCGCAATGCCAACGCCCGACCGATCCCCGCCCCCGCGCCCGTGATCAGTGCAGGCCGACCCGCGAAGTAGTCCCCGTTCACACGGCCTCCTCCCGATGGCCTTGCGGATGCTCGCGGTCTCTGCCGCACGCCCTTCCGGAGGCACCACAGAATGCCTACGGCCGGTCTCCGATCGTGCCAGACTTTTTCTGGTTGACCAGTTTGCGGACTCTCCCTAGGGACCTTTGGTCCCTGTGGGGTTGAGGGATGAGCCAAGTTCTCAGGCGGCCATGCGGGCGT
>CAZOWW010000064.1:0-31762 GCA_964583765.1 uncultured Kineosporiaceae bacterium | reverse complement strand
ACGTACTTGTTGAGCAGCTCGGGGCCCTTGACGTTGAGGAAGTAGCTGCGCGAGTCGGGGACCCCGCTGAGCTCGGCGGCCTTGCGGGCGAGCGAGCCGGCCACCGCCTTGGCGATGAGGGTCTTGCCGCATCCGGGGGGCCCGTACAGCAGGATGCCCTTGGGTGGCTTCAGCCCGTGCTCGCGGAACAGGTCGGCGTGCAGGAAGGGCAGCTCCACGGCGTCCCGGATCTGTTCGATCTGGGCGCTCAGGCCGCCGATGTCGCTGTAGTCGATGTCCGGGATCTCTTCGAGGATGAGTTCCTCGACCTCGGCCTTGGGGATCCGCTCGAAGACGAAACCGGCCCGCGAGTCCATGGTCAGTGCGTCACCGACCCGAGGCGGGGACTCGCGCAGCGGCCCTGCCAGGTAGACGACGCGCTCCTCGTCGGCGTGCGAGACGACCAGGGCGCGGTCCTCGCCGATGACCTCCTTGAGCAGGACGATCTCCCCGGACCGCTCGAAGTTGCGGGCGGCCACGACGTTGAAGGCCTCGTTGAGCATGAGCTCCTGGCCGGGGCGCAACTCCGCGACGTCCACCTGGGGACTGGCCGCCACGCGCATCTTGCGCCCGGAGCTGATGATCTCGACGCTGCCGTCCTCCTGGGTGGCCACGAAGACCCCGAAGGTGTTCGGCGGCTGGGCGAGCCGGTCGACCTCCGCCTTGAGCGCGATGATCTGGTCGCGGGCGTCCCGTAGCGTGGAGGCGAGCCGGTCGTTCTGTGCGGCGAGCTGGGAGACCTGGGAGCGCAGTCGGGTGACCTCGTCGAAGTGCCCGGTGCCGCCGCGGTCGGTGCTGAGTCTGCGCACCTCGCGCTCCAGCCGAGCGATCTCATCACGGAGAGCGGACTCGTCGGGCCCACTTGCGGACCCGTGCCCGATACCGGACATGGGGTACCTCCCATCGCCGCAGGAGAGTGGGGACCACCTGACCCTAACCCGCACAGGGGCACGCCTGCCCGGTGACAGACCACACACTCGGAAAGTGGCGCCTCATGCGCGCGTCGTAACCATACCGGTCGATCCGCGGGTGTAAAGGGGACTCATGGCGCCATAATCCGGCATTTCGGAATGCGGATGGGCGTCTCGCGATGCGGATGCTCGAGCCCGCGCCGAGGCCCCCGGAAGCTCTACGACTCCAGTGACGCTGTGGATGACTCCAGCGGCGCGGAGAACGACTCGAGAGGTGCGGAGGACGACTCCGGCGGGTTCTGGTCGGCCGATGCGGTCTCCGCGGGTGCCGGGTCCAGGCCGCGGACCACCTTGCGGATCTTCCGTTCGGAGACCGGCCGCTCCCCCAGTTCGTCCGCGGTCCAGGCCTCCCACGCCTGCTCCAGCTCCTCCCCGCCCTCGGTGAGCGACTTGGCGGGACGACGTCGACGAGGGGGCGCGGTGACGCCGGTGGCGAGCCTGCGGGCGGTGACGAGAAAGCCGGTGTGGCCGACCATACGGTGCTCGGGACGGACGGCGAGCCCCTCCAGGTGCCAGCCGCGCACGAGCGACTCCCATGCTGCGGGCTCGGCGAACCGGCCGTCCGTGCGGAGCGCCTCGGCGACCCGCGACAGCTGGGTCACGGTGGCGACGTAGCAGATGAGCACCCCGCCCTCGGTGAGTGCCGTGGCCGCCGCGTCGAGGCACTCCCACGGCGCGAGCATGTCCAGGACGACCCGATCGACCTCGGTCTCGTCGAGGGCCTCGGCCAGGTCCCCGACGGTGAGCCGCCACGCCGGGTGGGGGGCGCCGAAGAAGGTCTCCACATTGGCGCGGGCGATCGCGGCGAAGTCCTCGCGACGCTCGTAGGAGTGGACCAGCCCGTGGTCGCCGACCGCGCGGAGCAGGGACATGGTCAACGCCCCGGAGCCGACACCCGCCTCGACCACCCGGGCGCCGGGGAAGACATCGGCCATGGCGACGATCTGCCCCGCGTCCTTGGGGTAGACCACCGCGGCACCCCTCGGCATCGAGAGCACGAAATCGGCCAGGAGCGGGCGCAACGCCAGGTAGGCCACCCCAGTGGTGTTCTCCACGACGCTGCCCTCGGGACGTCCGATGAGGTCGTCGTGCAGGAAGAAGCCCCGATGGGTGTGGAACTGCTTGCCCGGGCTCAGGGTGATGGTGTGCATGCGGCCCTTGGGATCGGTGAGCTGCACGCGGTCTCCGGCCCGGAAGGGGCCGCGACGCTCCTGGGCGCCGGTGGGCGAGGTCATGTAGGCCGAGTCTAGGCAGCCCGTCCGCCGAGATGAGGGTCGGGATCGCTCCGGGCGACGGGTGGGGCGGCCTCGGGAAGGCGACGGGTTGTGAGGTTGTGGACGGCCGAGAGGCGATGTCGGTCTCGGCGCCTAGGCTTCCCGCATGTCGGCAATCGCTCTGTCCCCGTCCCGGGCCGCGGATTTCCAGCAGTGCCCACTGCTCTACCGCTTCCGGGTCATCGACCGCATCCCCGAGGCGCCCAGCCCGGCCGCGGTGCGGGGCACCGTGGTGCACGCCGTGCTGGAACGGCTCTTCGACCTCCCGGCCGAGCGGCGTTCCGTCGAGGCGGCCCAGGAACTGCTCGATCCGCAGTGGACCCGGCTGCAGGAGGAGCGTCCGGAACTTGCCACCATGTTCGAGGGCGATCCGGCGGCGCTGCGTGAGTGGCTGACGCAGGCCGCGGAGCTGGTGGCTCGCTGGTTCGAGCTCGAGGACCCCACGCGGCTCGAACCCACCGAACGTGAACTGCTGGTGGAGACCGTCCTGGACGGCGGTCCGGCCCTGCGGGGCATCGTCGACCGCCTCGACGTCGCCCCCGACGGGCGGATGCGCGTGGTCGACTACAAGACCGGGCGGGCCCCCCGCCCGCCGTACGAGGCCAAGGCACTGTTCCAGCTGCGCTTCTACGCGCTGGTGCTCTGGCGCCTCCACGGGCGCATGCCTGCGGTGCTGCAACTGGTCTACCTCGGCAGCGGCGATGTGCTGCGTTACGTGCCCAAGGAAGAGGACCTGCTCGCCACCGAGCGCAAGGTGCGTGCGCTGTGGGAGGCCATCGTCCTGGCGGCCCGCAGTGGTGACTGGCGCCCCTCCCCCAGCCGTCTGTGCGACTGGTGCGATCATCAGACGCGGTGCCCGACCCGTGGGGGAACTCCTCCCCCGTTGCCACCCGACGCGGTGACACGGATCCTGGGCGCCGGGGGGACCGGAGAGGCCCCCGACCTCGACGACGAGGTTCGACCGCCGGGGGGAACCGAACGCGGCCGACATTCGTGAATCTGCGGGGGTGTTCACGCCATCCTCACCATTGACTGCCCGATTCGCTCGGAAAGAGGGGGAAAGTCGTGACAGAGACCGACGTCACGGAACCGGTCGTCGGAGCCGGTGCCGTCGCCGGCGCCACGGAACTGGTCAAGGAGTACGGCCTGGGGGACACCCGCGTCGTCGCGCTTGCCGGGGTCACCGTGTCCTTCGAGCGCGGAAAGCTCACCGCGATCATGGGCCCGTCCGGGTCCGGCAAGTCCACACTCATGCACTGCATGGCCGGCCTGGACCGGCCGACCTCCGGGGACATCACCCTGGAGGGGATCTCCTTCGCCAGTCTGCGCGATCGTGCGCTCACCCGGCTGCGACGGGACCGGCTCGGATTCGTCTTCCAGGCCTACAACCTCGTCCCCACCCTGACCGCCAAGGAGAACATCACGCTGCCGCTGGACATCGCGGGGCGGCCGGTGGACCAGGAGTGGTTCGAGCTGATCGTGGATGCGGTCGGACTCAGTGACCGGCTCTCGCACCGACCCAGTGAGCTCTCCGGTGGCCAGCAGCAGCGGGTCGCCTGCGCCCGGGCCCTGGCCAGTCGCCCGGCGATCGTCTTCGCGGACGAGCCGACGGGCAACCTCGACTCGCGCTCGAGCATCGAGGTGCTGGGCTTCCTGCGCCGCTCGGTGGACGAGTTCGGCCAGAGCATCGTCATGGTGACGCACGACCCGTCCGCGGCCGCCTACGCGGACCGGGTGCTCTTCCTGGGCGACGGCCAGATCGTGGACGAGATCCAGAAACCCACGGCAGACGTCGTCCTCGAGCGGATGAAGGCCTTCGAGCTGGGCGGACGGCGGGTGCCCCGGTGATCCGTTTCGTGGTGAAGGGCGTGCGGGGTCACCTGCTGCGTTTCCTGCTCACGGCGTTCGCGGTCTCCCTGGGGGTCTCCCTCGTCGCGGGCACCTTTGTGCTCACGGACGCGATCGACGGCACCTTCTCGAGCCTGGTCGACAAGACCTCCTCGAACGTGGACGTGGTCGTGCGCGGCAAGGTCGTGAACAAGATCTCCGAGGAGACCGGGACAGAGATCCGGGCCCAGATGCCGGACTCCTTCGCCCAGAAGCTGGCCGCGGTGCCTGGGGTGGTCCGGGCGAAACCGGCCTACACCGGAATCGCCGTGATCGTCGGCAAGAACGGCGAGCCGGTGCGTGGTAACGGGCCACCAGCCCTGGGCCTGGCGCTCCTGCCGGGGGACCGAGTGCCGGCGCTGGTCTCCGGCCGGGCCCCACAGGGCCCGAACGAGGTGGCGGTCGACTCGGCCACCCTGAAGAAGTCTGGGTTGAAGCTCGGCGATCACACCATGGCCCTGCTCGGGGCCGCTCCCCGCCCCGTGACCCTGGTGGGTGAGTACACGTACCACACCCCGCTGGGGGGAGCACGGATCACCTTCGTGGACGAGGCCACAGGGCGGCAACTCTGGTCCCCGAACGGCATGGTGGACCAGTTCGGCCTGCAGGCCGCCCCTGGCATCAGCGACGATGAGGTCGCCGCCCGGGTCCGAGCGGTGCTGCCGTCCGACGCGGAGGCGCTCACCGAGGCGCAGTATTCCGCGGATCAGAAGTCGCTGTTCCGAAAGGGCTTCAGCGCCATCTCCGTGCTTCTTTTGATCTTCGCAGGGGTCTCGGTGCTTGTGGGTGCCTTCATCATTGCGAACACCTTCCTCATGCTGGTCGCCCAGCGCACCCGCGAGCTTGCCCTGCTGCGAGCCCTGGGAGCTTCCCGCGCTCAGGTGGTGCGGGCGGTGCTCGGCGAGGCCGCGGTCATGGGCATCGTCGGCGCCGGCATCGGGCTCGGGGTGGGCGTCCTGCTGGCCCGGGGGCTCAAAGCGTTGTTCACCACCTGGTTGGGCATGGACATGACGGATGCCCTGCCGGTGGCGACGCGCACCGTCGTGGTGAGTATGAGCGTCGGGGTGATCGTTACCGTGGTCGCCTCGACCTGGCCCGCGGTGCGGGCCTCGCGTCTCGCGCCAGTCGCGGCCCTTCGGGACGACCTCACCCCCACGTCGGCCTCATTGGTACGCAGGGGGGTGAGTGGGGTCGTGCTCGTCCTGCTGGGTGCGACTTCTCTCACCAGTGCCGTGACCCGTCACAACGTGGCCTGGTCCCAGGTCGGTTTCGCGGCCCTCGTGTGTCTCGCGGGAGTCGTGGTGATCGGGCCAGCCGCGGCGCGGCCGGTGGTGCGGCTGCTCGGGGTCCCGTTCGTGCTTTTTGGCGGCGTCGTCGGGCGGCTCGCCCGCGAGAACGCGCTGCGCAATCCTCGTCGTACCTCGCTGACAGCCTCGGCCCTCATGATCGGGCTCAGTCTGGTCACCGGTTTCTCGGTGCTCGGCGACTCGATGAAGGCGAGTGTTGCGAGCCTCATCGAAAAGGAATTCACCGGAAACTACGTGTTGAACGGGGGCCAAGCCGGGTTCTCCGCGAACGTGGCTGGGGCCGTGACTCGGGTACCAGGGGTGCGCTCGGAAGCGATCCTGGCCGTCGCCGAGGTCACGGTCGACGGCAAGCACTACCAGACGATAGCCAGCTCCGGGCAGGGTCTGGCGGAGAATCTCGCGATCACCATGGATCAGGGCAGCCTGCAGGCACTCGACCTGGGCAAGGTGCTGGTCAGTCGGGATGCCGCGAAGACGCACCACTGGACGGTCGGCTCGGTGCTCGACGCGGGGATCGGGACGCTTAAGGGCGAGAAGTTGGTTGTGGGCGGCATCGTGGGCAAGAGCCAGATTCTTCGGGAGCCCTTGATTATCCCCCACACCCTCTACAACCGGGCGATCCCGCCGGCTCAGCAGGGTGCGGCAGCAGTCCTGATCAAGGCAGTACCCGGTGTCGATCTCGCGCAGTTGCGCAAGGATCTGGTGGCCGCAGTCAAGCCCTACATCGTGGTCTCGGTGCAGGACGCCAGGCAGTACCAGGACTCGCAGAACAGCCAGGTGGACACGATGCTGGCGATTTTCGACGTGCTCCTGGCATTGAGCATCGTGATCGCCTTCCTCGGCATTCTCAACACGCTCGCCCTGTCCGTCTTCGAGCGCACGCGGGAGATCGGGTTGTTGCGGGCGGTGGGCCTTGGCCGGGCCCAACTGTCACGCATGATCACGATGGAGGCGGTGGCCACCACGCTCTTCGGAGCGGCTTTGGGCACCGCGCTCGGGGTGGGGCTGGGCATTGCGACCCAGCACGGCCTCGCCTCCGAGGGACTGCACACCCTGTCGATCCCCTGGGCGCAGCTGGTCGTGATCTTCGTCGTGGCCGGGCTGGTCGGGGTGATCGCGGCGATTCTGCCGGCGATCCGGGCGGTCCGCCTGGACGTGCTCAAGGCGATCACCACGGATTGACGACACCCCACCCGCGGTCCGCGGGTGCGGCACGATCCGGCCGGTCGGTCCCTCGCGGACCGGTCGGCCGGATCACGTCCGGTTCTGGTCGGTATCCGGGCACGCCGCCGACCTGTGGACAAGCAAGGGCGGTGACTTCACGGCTCCACAACCATTGGATGCTTGTCGTTGGCCGCCGCTAGCCTGGGTCCATGGGGAGCACCCAGGTCTTGGGAGGTGTGAAGCGTGGACGACGTCACGACGACCTACGAGCAGCTTCAGAAGATGACTCCGTCCGAACGCACGGCCCACTTCGAGTCATCGCTTGTCCCTGACCTTGACCAGTTGTCAGAGCGACAGCGCGCTCGATTGGAGGCGCAGACAGCCCGGATCCTGGAGCGTGAGAGGCGCCTGCGCGGCAACGCCTCATGATTCGACGCGTCGTGCGGGTCACCGCTGAGTTCTTTGTGGCGCTCGACCAGCAACTGCCCGACAAGCGAGGCCCACATGGCGAACCGACAGCGGCCGAGTTCGCCGCCTCTGACCTGATGGACATGGTGGAGGTGTTCGCCACCAGATGGGACTCCCTGGCAAGGCCCGTCCGCGGCCGAGATGACTATCGAGTGCTGATTGGTGCCGGGCACCTCGTGCCGTCCTTCTGCGTCTATGCGCAGCTTTCCCCTGTTGACGGTGCCGTCGAACTCATCGATGTCGATGTGGATCTCAGCGGTCCCTGGCCAGACCCGGACTGGTCTGATCAGGACTGAGGTCTCTCCTCTCCGGCGCCACCCTGCGGGCGTCGCGCACCGTCCGGGCCCACCGGCCCAGGTCCTCGGGGCTCAACCCCTCCAGCGAGTCGCACAGCCACCGGCGCGGGGCGGGGTCGACCGGCTGCGGTCCGGGTACCGCGATCACGGGGACACCCGCGGCCTCCGCGGAGGCCACGCCGGTACGGCTGTCCTCGATCGCCACACACGAGGCGGGTTCCACCCCGAGCCGGCGGGCGGCCTCCAGGTATGGGTCCGGGTGGGGTTTGCCTCGCTCGACCTCGTCGCCGGTGACCAGGGTGGCGAAGCTGCCCGGTGGAAGGGCCTCGACGACCGCCTCCGCCAGGCGCCGGTAGGACATGGTGACGAGTGCGCAGGGCACGCCCCGCTCCCCCAGGGCGGCGAGCAGGGCGGCCGCGCCGGGGCACCACGGGATGTGCTCCTGCACCCGCCGGATCACACCGTCGAGCAGACGCTCGACGATCTCCTCCGGAGGCAGGGGTACCGGTCCGTGCCGGGCGATGTACCGGGCCGATACGAGGAGGTCGCTGCCGATCAGGGCGTGCGCGTGTTCGTCGGACCAGGTGCCGCCGTGCTCGGCGACCAGGGCGTACTCACAGGCGATCCAGTAGGGCTCGGTGTCGACGAGGGTGCCGTCCATGTCCCAGAGCACCCCGGCGGGCAGGAGCCCGGGACCCGTCTTCTCGTCGATGGCGGCGCCGGTGAGGACGCCATTCTTCCCCGAAGGATCGTCCTCTCCCTGGTCGATGCCGTCCGTGTGCTGGCCTGCAGTGCCGGTGATGGTCATGCGGTGAAGTAGGTGGCTTCGGGGTGGTGCACCACGATCGCGTCGGTCGACTGTTCGGGGTGCAGTTGGAACTCCGCGGAGAGCTTGACGCCGATCCGGTCCGGCCGGAGCAGCTCGGCGATCTTCGCCCGGTCCTCCAGGTTCGGGCAGGCGCCGTAGCCCAGGGAGAAGCGCGCGCCTCGGTAGCCCAGCCGGAGGATCTCGTCGAGTTCGGCGCTGTCCTGGTCCGCGACGCCGAGCTCGGCCCGTACCCGGGCGTGCCAGCTCTCGGCGAGGGCCTCGGCCAGTTGCACCGAGAGCCCGTGCAGTTCGAGGTAGTCCCGGTAGGCGTCCCGCGCGAACAGCTCCGCCGTGGCCTCGCTGATCCGCGAGCCGGCGGTGACCAGCTGGAGGGCCACGACGTCCTGCTCGCCGCTCTCCCGCGGGCGGAAGTAGTCGGCCAGGCACAGGTGCCGGTCCCGCTGCTGGCGCGGGAAGGTGAACCGGACCCACTCCGTGCCGGGCGCGGCTCCGGTGCCGTCGCCCTCGTGGTGGAGCACCACCAGGTCGTCGCCCTCGGACCAGCAGGGGAAGTAGCCGTAGACGACGGCCGCCTCGAGGAGCCCCTCGGTGGCCAGACGTTCCAGCCAGGCCCGCAGCCGGGGACGGCCCTCGGTCTCGACGAGCTCCTCGTAGCTCGGCCCGTCGCCGGTGCGGGAGCTCTTCAGGCCCCACTGGCCCATGAAGGTCGCGCGCTCGTCGAGGTACCGCAGGTAGTCCGCGAGCTGGATGCCCTTGACCACCTGGGTGCCCCAGAACGGGGGCGTGGGCACGGGCACGTCCACGGCGACGTCCGACCGGGTCACCGGGGTGCCTGTTCCGGTGGCGGCCCGGTTCGTGCCCCGTACCCGCCGGGTCCGCAGCGCCGGCAGCTCCGCTCCGGGTACTCCCCGCTTGATCGCGACGAGGGTGTCCATGAGGCGCAGGCCCTCGAAGGCGTCCCGGGCGTACCGGACCTCGCCCTCGTAGACCGTGGCGAGATCGTCCTCCACGTAGGCGCGGGTCAGGGCGGCGCCGCCGAGGATGACCGGCCAGCGGGTGGCCGCGCCCCGGGTGTTGATCTCCTCCAGGTTCTCCTTCATGATCATTGTCGACTTCACGAGGAGACCGCTCATGCCGATGACGTCGGCGTCGTGCTCCTCGGCGGCCCGCAGGATCTCCGAGATCGGCTGCTTGATCCCGATGTTCACGACCTGGTAGCCGTTGTTCGACAGGATGATGTCGACCAGGTTCTTGCCGATGTCGTGCACGTCCCCCTTGACCGTGGCCAGCACGATCGTGCCCTTGCCGCCGGAGGCGTCGGCCGCGTCGATGTGCGGCTCCAGATGCGCCACGGCCTTCTTCATCACCTCGGCCGAGGTCAGCACGAACGGCAGCTGCATCTCGCCGCGCCCGAACAACTCCCCCACCGTGCGCATCCCGGCCAGCAGGTGGTCGTTGATGATGTCGAGCGGCTTCTGGCCCTGCGCGAGCGCCTCGTCGAGGTCGTCCGCCAGGCCCTTCTGCTCGCCGTCGACGACCCGGCGCTGCAGTCGTTCGGACAGCGGCAGTGCGGCGAGCTCGGCGGCCCGGTCGGCGCGCAGCGCGGCGGCGTCCACGCCCGCGAAGGCCTCGAGGAAGACGGTGAGCGGGTCGTGGACGACCTGCCCGTCCTCGTACCGGCGCCGGTCGTAGATCAGGTCGAGGGCCAGATTGCGCTGTCCCTCGGGGATGCGCGCGATCGGCAGGATGCGGGCGGCGTGCACGATCGCAGAGTCCAGGCCGGCTTGCACGGCCTCGTGCAGGAACACCGAGTTGAGCACGACCCGGGCGGCCGGGGTCAGGCCGAAGGAGACGTTCGAGACCCCCAGCGTGGTCTGCACCTCGGGATAGCGGCGCTTGACCTCCCGGATCGCCTCCAGGGTCGCCACGGCGTCCCCGCGGGTCTCCTCCTGGCCGGTGGCGATCGGGAAGGTGAGACAGTCCACGACGATGTCGCAGGTCCGCATGCCCCACTCGCCGGTCAGGGTGTCGATGAGCCTGCTCGCCACGGCCACCTTGTGCTCGGTGGTGCGGGCCTGGCCGGTCTCGTCGATCGTGAGCGCGATCACCGCCGCGCCGTGCTCGCGCACCAGCGGCATGATCCGCCGGAACCGGCTGCCCTCGTCGTCGCCGTCCTCGAAGTTGACCGAGTTGACGATCGCCCGGCCGCCCACGAGCTCGAGCCCGGCCTCCAGGACAGCGGGTTCGGTGGAGTCGAGCACCAGCGGCAGGGTCGAGGCGGTGGCCAGGCGCCCGACCGCCTCCCGCACGTCGGCGACGCCGTCCCGGCCGACGTAGTCCACGCACACGTCGAGCACGTGGGCGCCGTCCCGGGTCTGGTTGCGGGCGATGTCCACGCAGTCGTCCCAGCGGCCGGCGACCATCGCCTCGCGGAAGGCCTTCGAGCCGTTCGCGTTGGTGCGTTCCCCGATCGACAGGTAGCCGGCGTCCTGGTGGAAGGGCACGTGCTGGTAGAGGCTGGCGACCCCCGGCTCGGGCCTGGGCTCCCGCGGGGTGAGCTCGCGTCCCCGCACCCGCTCGACGACGGCGCGCAGGTGGGCGGGCGTGGTGCCGCAGCAGCCGCCGACCAGGCCGACCCCGTACTCGCGGGTGAAGCGGTCGTGGGCCTGTGCGAGTTCGTCCGGGGTGAGCGGGTAGTGCGCCCCGTCCGGGGTGAGCATCGGCAGCCCCGCGTTCGGCATGCAGGTCAGCGACACCCGGGCGTGCCGGGCGAGGTGCCGCAGGTGCTCGCTCATCTCGGCCGGACCGGTCGCGCAGTTCAGACCGATCGCGTCGATGCCGAGGGCCTCCAGCGCGGTCAGGGCGGCCCCGATCTCGCTGCCCAGGAGCATCGTGCCGGTGGTCTCGACGGTCACCGAGACGAGGAGGGGCAGGTCCGCGGACGCCGCGTCCAGGGCCCGGCGCGCGCCCACGAGGGCCGACTTCGCCTGCAGTAGGTCCTGGCAGGTCTCCACGAGCAGGGCATCGGCACCGCCGGTGATCAGCCCGGCGGCCTCCTCCTGGTAGGCGTCCCGCAGGGTCGCGTACGGCGCGTGCCCCAGGGACGGGAGCTTGGTGCCCGGTCCCATCGAGCCCAGCACGTATCGCGGGCGGTCCGGCGTGGTGTAGCCGTCCGCGGCCTCGCGGGCGATCCGCGCCCCGAGTTCGGCGAGCTCACCGATCCGGTGCGCGATGCCGTACTCCGCGAGGTTCGGTAGGTTCGCACCGAAGGTGTTCGTACCGACGCAGTCCACCCCGGCAACGAGGTACTCCTCGTGCACCGCGCGGACGATGTCCGGGCGCGTGCGGTTCAGGATCTCGTTGCACCCCTCGTGACCGTCGAAATCGGTCATCGTAGGATTCGCGGCCTGCAACATCGTGCCCATGGCCCCGTCTGCGACGATCACGCGTTCGGCGAGGCTTGTCCGCAGCTGCTGTGGTCGCGTGGTCATGGTCACCGAGTTTACGGCGCGTGCCGGGGTTGAGCCCTTCCAGGGACTTCACGCCCGTAGGCTGACCGACGAGGGGCGAGGACCGCTCCGAGCCACGATGAGGGAGAGACACGTGAGCGACGTGCCGCCGCTGCGCGACCCGGTGATGGTGGCGGCCTTCGAGGGGTGGAACGACGCCGGCGAGGCGGCCAGCGGAGCACTCGCCCACCTGCACGAGGTCTGGAAGGCGACCCCCCTGGCCGAGTTCGACCCGGAGAACTACCACGACTTCCAGGTCACCCGTCCGATGATCGCCACCGAGGAGGACGGCAGCCGCCGGATCACCTGGCCGACCACCCGCCTGTCCGTGGCCAGCCCTCCGGGCGCGACCCGCGACGTGGTGCTCGTGCGGGGGATCGAACCCTCCATGCGCTGGCGCGCCTACTGCGCCGAGTTGCTCGGGCACGTCACCCAGCTGCGGGTGGGGATGCTCGTGACCCTGGGCGCGCTGCTCGCCGACGTCCCGCACACCCGCCCGATCCCGGTGACCAGCACCAGCGAGGACGCCGGGCTGATGAGCGCCCTGGCCCTGGAGGCCTCGCGGTACGAAGGCCCCACCGGCATCGTCGGCGTCCTGCACGACGCGGCCGCGTCGGCCTCGATACCGAGCCTGTCCCTGTGGGCCGCGGTGCCGCACTACGTCGGCCAGTCGCCGTCCCCCAAGGCCATGCTGGCGCTGCTGCGGCGGGTCGAGGAACTCCTCGACGTGACCGTGCCGCTCGGGGAACTGCCCGAGGACTCCCGGGCCTGGGAGCGCGGGGTCGACGAACTGGCCGAGGAGGACTCCGAGATCGGCGACTACGTGCGCCAGCTGGAGGAGGCCAAGGACACGGCCGAACTGCCCGAGGCCTCCGGGGAGGCCATCGCCCGGGAGTTCGAGCGCTACCTGCGCCGCCGGGACGACGGCCGGGGTCCGGGGCCGGGCGCGCGCTGACCGGGAGGAAGCCGCGCAACGGACAGCCACCCCCGGTGAGCCGGCCACGCTACGTGGCCCGGGGGGTGCCCGGCGGGTTGAAGTACCACCGGCGGAAGCGATAGCTCAGAGGCGCACACCCAGCAGCGCGTCGAGGGCGCGGGCCACCAGCCCCGGGGCATCGGGACGGTCCCCACCGGCGGCGAGCTGGGTGTCCGCCCAGGCGTCGACCGCGGCCAGTGCCGTGGGCGCGTCCAGGTCCTCGGCGAGGGCACCGCGGATCGCGGCGAGCACCGGCGGGGCGTCCGGGCCGTCCTCGCGCGCGAGGGCGGCCCGCCAACGGGCGAGGCGTGTCTGCGCGGCGGCCAGCCCCTCGACGGTCCACTCCCAGTTGCACCGGTAGTGGTGCGCCAGCACGGCCAGCCGGATCGCGACCGGGTCGACGCCCTGGGCGAGCAGGCGCGAGACGAAGACGAGATTGCCCCGGGACTTGCTCATCTTGTCCCCGTCCAGGGACACGAGCCCGGCGTGCACGTAGGCCTGCGCGTAGGGGTGCTGTCCGGTGAGCACATGGGCCTCGGCGGCGCCCATCTCGTGGTGCGGGAAGACCAGGTCGGCGCCCCCGCCCTGCACGTCCAGGCCCATGCCCAGGTGGGCCAGGGCGATGGTGGTGCACTCGATGTGCCACCCGGGACGGCCGCGTCCCAGGCTCCCGCCGTCCCAGGAGGGCTCGCCGGGCCGCTCCCGCCGCCAGAGCAGGCAGTCGAGCGGATGCTTCTTGCCCGGGCGTTCCGGATCCCCGCCGCGTTCGGCGAAGACCACGGTCATCGTGGAGTCGTCGAGCGCGGACACCGAGCCGAACCGGGGATCGGACCGCACGTCGAAGTAGACGTCGCCGTCCGGCTCGTCCGTGCTGCCGACCACCCGGTACGCGGCGCCGAGTTCGAGGAGACGCTCCACGGCGTCCACGACGAGCGGGATCCCGTCCACGGCGCCGTGGTAGACGTCGGGCGGGAGCACCCCCAGGGCGGTCATGTCGCTCTTGAAGAGCGCGGTCTGGTCCTGCGCGAGTTCCCGCCAGTCGACCCCCCGCTCGGCCGCACGTTGCAGGAGCGGGTCGTCCACGTCGGTGACGTTCTGGACGTACCGCACCTCGTGCCCGGCGTCGCGCCAGATCCGGTTGAGCAGGTCGAAGGCGATGTACGTGGCCGCATGTCCCAGGTGGGTGGCGTCGTAGGGGGTGATCCCACAGACGTACAGGCGCGCCGGACCCGCGGGCGCGGTGGCGACGATTTCGCTGCGCTGGCTGTCGAAGACCCGGACGGTGGGGGCGACACCAGGGAGATGCGGAAGGGCAGGAGCGGGCCACGGGATCACGGCCGGAGCCTAACCGGAGTCGGGGACCCGCCGCGACGGAACGGCCGGTCCCGTCATGTCCGACCTGCCGGACTCGGGTGTGATGTGCGTCGTCCCGCACCGTCAGAAGAGCGGCCAGGGCACGGCTCTGCGTCCAGGATCGGGGGCGGGGAACCGGTCCTCGGCGCGCAGCGCCCTCACCCGGCCGACGGTGGCCTCGATCTCCTCGGTGCTCAGGAACGCGGTCAGGTCCGCCCGGAGCCGGCCGTCCCGGCGCAACGTGGTGTCCAGGTGGTCGAGCGCCTCGCGCTCCGCGTCGAGGAACCGTTGCCCGGCCCAACCCCACAGCACCGTGCGCAGCTTGGGCTCCACGTGGAAGGTCAGGCCGTGGTCCACGCCGAACGGTACCCCGGTGTGGTCGGCGAGGACGTGGCCGCCCTTGCGGTCGGCGTTGTTCACCACCGCGTCGAGCAGGGCGAGCCGCCGCAGCCGTGGCAGGTCGGCGTGGGCGAGCACGAGACGTTCCCCACGGGCCCCGAGTCCTTCGAGGACGGGCAACCAGCCCTCGGGCAGGCCGCCGGCGAGGAACAGATCGACCACCCCGCCCCCGGGATCGGGAACCGCGGGTAGGTCCTCCGCCGGGTCGGCTACCGGGTGGGGGTGGACCCAGGACTGCACGCTGCCGGGTCCGTAGGGACCGTCCCGCAGGATCGTGGGGGGCACGAGGCCCCAGCCGGTCTCCTGGCTGAGCCGGAAGCAGGCCGCCTCCCGGTGCGCCAGGGTGCCGGCGGGGAAGTCGGACAGCCGCTGTTCCCCCGCGACGGGCTTGTACACCGCGTACCGCGGCGGAGCGACGTCCGGTGCGGAGGTACCCGCCAGGCGGACGGCGAAGGTGGCGTTGCTCGCGTCGTCCAGCCGGCCGACGAGGGTCAGCTCCGCCCGCGTGAGGAGCGTGGGGACCGCCTCGGGGGTCGCCGGGGCCATGGCGCTAGCGGCGGTACCCGTTGGCCCGGGGACAGACATGTCCTTCGGGATCGAGAGGGTTGGCGCAGAACGGGCACGGTGGCCGACCCGCCGCGACCACGGCCAGCGCCCGCTTGGCGAAACCCCGGGCCGCCGCGCCGGTGAGGATGAGCCGCAGGACCCCGCCGGTGGCCTGCTCCTCGTCGTCGTCGAGGTCGACCTGCTCGGTGGTCTCGGGGTCCTCCCCTGGCGTCGCCTGCCGCAGTTCGAAGCACTCGATGATCACTCGTTGCCGGTCGGCGTCCCAGGCGAGGCTCATCGTGCCGACGCGGAACTCCTCCTCCACGGGGGTCTCGAGCGGATCGCTGTCCAGGGAGTCGGCGGGTGCGATGGCCGGGACCGGCGCGCTGCCGCCACTGCGGCGCAGCACCTCGTCCAGGAGGTCGTTCACCCGCTCGGCGAGTACCGCCACCTGCTGCTTCTCCAACAGCACGCTCGTCGTGCGACCACCGGCGCGGGCCTGCAGGTAGAACGCCCGGGACCCCGGGGCACCGATCGCGCCGGCGACGAAGCGCTCGGGCGCCTCGAACTCGAAGACCTGACGGGGCATACGGCTGACCCTACGCGAGGGGAGCCGGATGTGCGTGGTTCCCGCCGGTCGTGGTGTGCGCCGAGGGCACCGGGGCGGTCCCGGACGCCGTGGCGGACGACGTGTCCTGGTCAGGTGGGGTGTGCCGGGCCCCGGCCTCGGGGATGTCGCCGCCGCCGACGACCGCGGTGGTCGGTCCGGCGGCCAGCGCCCGGAGGTCCGAACCGGTGTCGTTGAGGTGCAGGACGAGCGGGCGCCACGGCGTGTACCGCACCACCGAGACGGACGCCGGCCCCACGACGATCCGCTGGAAGAGGTCGAGGTGGACACCGAGGGCCTCCGCGAGCAGCACCTTGATGATGTCGCCGTGGGAGAAGACCATCCAGAGCGCGTCCGGCCCGTGCTCGGCGGTCACCTGCTCGTCGTGCTCGCGAACGGCGGTCACCGCGCGGTACTGCATGGCGCGGACGGACTCGCCCCCGGGACCGGGAAAGGTCGCCGCCGACGGGTGGCCCTGCACGGTGCGCCAGAGGGGTTCCGTGGCCAACTCGACGAGCGGCCGGCCGGTCCAGTCGCCGTAACGGCACTCCCCCAGCCGTTCGTCGAGCACCACCTGCTCGTGGGCCGGGTCGCGGACGTTCCCGAGCACGAGCGCGGCGGTCTCGAGGCAGCGCTGGAGCGGGCTGCTGACCGCACGGACCAGCCGAAGGCCGGCCAGCCGGTCGCGCAGCGCCGAGGCCTGGGCGTGACCGACCTCGTCGAGGCCGATCCCCGGGGTCCAACCGGCCAGGACACCGCCGGCGTTCGCGGTGGTCCGTCCGTGCCGCACGAGCAGAACCGTCGCCACGCGATCACCCTATGCCGCACCGGGGCCTGCGTCCCGGTGGGTGAGGTGAGTCGGGAGCGTCGCCCGGCCGGGAGCCCGGGGCCGCCGACGGCAGGGAGCTGGGGGCCGCCGACGGCCGGCAGATGAGCGGGATCGTCAGGTGGCGGACAGCGCGCCCGCAAGCAGGAGCACCCCGATCGCGACCCCTGCGACCAGGCGATAGCCGACGAAGTAGGTGATGGGGTGTTTGGCCACGAAGCGCAGCAGCCAGGCGATCGAGGCATAGGCCACGGCGAACGAGATCACGGTGCCGAGGATGAGGGGTCCCCAGCCGACGACCGAGGTGTTCACGTCCTTGAGCTCGTAGAGCCCGGCCCCGGTCAGGGCGGGGATGGCCAGGAAGAAGGACAGGCGGGTGGCCGCCACCCGGGTGACGTCCTGCAGCAGGCCCGCGGAGATCGTCGCCCCCGAGCGGGAGACCCCGGGCAGCAGGGCCACGCACTGGGCGAGGCCGATCACGAGCACGTGGCGCAGGGTGAGCTCCTCCTCGGTGATCCGCCGCCGGCCCCGGCCCTCGGCGACGTACATCACGACGCTCCAGACCACGAGGGCACCCGCGACCACCCAGAGATTGCGCAGGGGGCCCTTGATGACGTCCTTGAGCACGATCCCCACGACCATGACCGGCAGTGAGCCCGCGATGACGTACCAGGCGAAGCGGTAGTCGTGGTGTTCGCGTGCCGCCGGCGAGACCAGACCGCGTGCCCAGGCCACGGCCAGCCGCGCGATGTCCGACCGGAAGTACAGGAAGGTGGCGACGATCGCGCCGAACTGGATGATCGCGGTGAACGCGGTCACCGCAGGATCGTCGATCTTGAGCTTGAGCAGCCCCTCGGTGACGGTCAGGTGTCCGGTGCTCGAGACGGGGAGGAATTCGGTCAGTCCCTCGACGACGCCCAGCAGGGTGGCGTCCCCGTAGCCGAGTGCCCCGCTCACCGCGGGACCGACGGGGTGGACACCTGCACGCGGCAGCGGGACATGGTCACGAGCTCCTCCTGGAACGGTACGTCGGCGCGAGGGCGGAAGGCGGCGCGAACTCCCCGACACAGCGTAGTGACCGTGCCGGAGCGTGCGCGTCGATAGGTTGACCTCGTGGAGGAACGTTACGTGGGCGGCAGCGGCCTGACCGTCTCGCGGCTCGGCCTGGGCACCATGACCTGGGGCCGGGACACGGACGAGCACGAGGCCGCAGACCAGTTGACCACGTTCCTGGACGCGGGGGGCACCCTGCTGGACACGGCCGCGTCCTACGGGGCGGGGCGCAGCGAGACCGTGATCGGGCAGTTGTTGCGGGGAACCGCCCGGCGCGACGACGTGGTGGTGTGCACGAAGGCGGGGCTGCGACGCCAGGGAGGGGGCGATCGCCGGTTCGACACGTCCCGGCGGGCCATGCTGGCAGCGCTGGACGCCTCGCTGCGCCGGCTGGGCACCGAGCACGTGGACCTGTGGCTCGTCCACGCGTGGAGCGACACCACGCCCCTGGAGGAGACGATCTCCGCCCTCCGGGCCGCAGTGGACAGTGGTCGCGCCCGGTACGTGGGGATCTCGAACTACGCCGGCTGGCAGACCGCCCGGGCCGCCGGCCTGCTGCCCGTGGCGAGCGGGTTGGTGGCCACCGAGGTCGAGTACTCGCTGGTCCAGAGGGGCATCGAACGCGAGGTTCTCCCCGCGGCCCGGGCGCTGGGGCTGGGGGTGCTGGCCTGGTCGCCCCTGGGTCGGGGGGTGCTCACCGGCAAGTACCGCACCGGGACGCCCGCCGACTCGCGGGGTGCCTCCCCGCACCTGTCCGGGTTCGTCGACCAGTACCTGGATGCCGCCTCACGGAGGATCGTCGACGCGGTCTGCACCGCGGCGGACGGCCTCGGCTGCTCCCCGGTGGAAGTGGCGCTCGCCTGGGCCAGGGACCGGGCCGTGGTCTCCTCACTGCTCGTGGGGGCACGTACCTCCGCGCAGTTGCGTGCCTCCCTGGCGAGCGAGCGGGTGAACCTGCCCCGCGAGATCACCCTGGTGCTGGACGAGGTCTCCGCCCCGCGACTGGGCTATCCCGAACGGCGTTGAACACGGGCGGGACCGTGCTGTCCCGCCCACCCGCGGCTGCGTTCTCCCACCCACCCACGACCGGTGGTCGGCGCCCGAGCAACCGGGCGCCGCACGTGGCCCGAGCTCAGTCGGTGGACGCCCGTCGGCCGGCCGCCGGGACCTCGACCTCGGTGAGCTCGTCGCTCGTGTCGGCCAGGTCGAACTCCTCGTCCTCGAGGTCGTCGTCGAGGTCCTCGAGGTCGTCGTCCTCTTCGTCCTCCTCCTCGTCGTCGAGGTCCTCGAGGTCGTCGTCCTCGTCGTCCTCGTCGTCCTCCTCGGCGAGGTCCTCCGCGTCGTCGTAGAGGACGAACGGGGTGACCTCCTCGAAGGCCGTGTAGAGGGCGTCGTCGTACGTCTCGAAAGCGTCGGCGAGGGTCTGGTAGGCCGCGACGACAGCCGGGTCTGCCTCGCCGTGCCGACGGCTTGCCGCCAGGAGGTGGGCTTCGAGGGCCGCAACCAATCGATCCAGAGCCGCGCGGGGGTCTGTCGTCATGGCACGACGGTAGCGGTTCGTGGTCACATTGGCAGTGATGACCGACAGCAGATCCACTCCGTTCGCCTCGCGGACCCCTCCCCCGGACGCGGAGCAACCGACCGGGAACGGGGAGTACGAATATCTCCAGCTCACCTTTCCTCGGGGTATGTCCCGTTCCGAGGCCTTGCGCCTGCTCACCGACCACGCCGAGTACGGCGGATGGGAACTCGCGCGGGTGCGTGTCGTGGTGGGCGGGGTGCGCCGGATCTGGATCCGGCGCCGGATCATCCGCGTCGACCGCGCCCGCCCGCGCGACCCGGAGATCAGGCGGTGGCCAGGAAACGCTCCATGACCCGGGTGCCGAAGCGCAGGGACTCCACCGGCACGCGCTCGTCCACGCCGTGGAACATGCCGGCGAAGTCGAGATCCGGGGGCAGGCGCAGCGGCACGAATCCGTAGCCGGCGATGCCGAGCGCGTGGAAGGACTTGTTGTCGGTCCCGGCGGACAGGCAGTAGGGCAGGACGGGGGCGCCCGGGTCCTCCGTGTGCAGTGCCTCGATCATGCGGTCGACCAGGGGGCTCTCGAATGGCGCCTCGAGACTGACTCCCAGGTGATCGACCTCGACGTCGATCCGCTCGCCGGCGAGCCGCCGGATCGTCCCGAGCAGTTCCTCCTGGGTGCCGGGCAGGAACCGGGCGTCCACCAGGGCGGTCGCGGTGCCGGGCAGGACGTTGTGCTTGTTGGGGAAGCCGGCTGCGAGCGCGGTGGGATTGGCGGTGTTGCGCACGGTCGCCCCGACGAAGCGGGCTGTCGTGCCGAGCACGCGCACCAGGGCGTCGGGGTCGTCGGCCGGCATGGGTACGCCCAGCACCTGCTCGATGCCGTCGAGGAAGGCCCGCACCGTGGGAGTGATCTGGAGCGGCCAGGGGTGGGCGTCGATGCGGGTGATCGCCGCGGCGAGCCGGACGACGGCGCTGTCCTCGCAGATCTGGGAGCCGTGCCCGGCCGTGCCGTGGGCGACGAGCCGTAGCCAGGCGAGTCCCTTCTCGGCGGTCTGCAGCAGGTAGGTGCGGCGCCCGGCCAGTTCCACCGAGAAGCCACCGACCTCGCTGACGGCCTCGGTGACGCCCTCGAACAGTTCCGGACGGTGGGCCACCAGCCACTCCCCGCCCCAGACGCCGCCGGCCTCCTCGTCCGCGAGGAAGGCGAGGGTCAGCGGGCGGGCGGGACGCCGACCGGCACGGACCATCGCCCGCACCGCCGCGAGGAGCATCGCGTCCATGTCCTTCATGTCCACGGCGCCGCGGCCCCAGAGGGTCCCGTCCCGTTCCTCGCCGGCGAAGGGCGGAACCGTCCACTCGTCGGCGACCGCGGGCACGACGTCCAGGTGGCCGTGCACCAGCAGGCCGGGGCGTGCGGAGTCCGTGCCCTCGATCCGGGCGACGAGGCTGGTCCGGCCGGGGCGGGACTCGACCAGGGTCGGTTCGATGCCGACCTCGGCGAGCAGTTCGGCCACGTACTCCGCGGCCGCCCGCTCGCCCGGACCGGAGTCGTCGCCGAAGTTGCTGGTGTCGATGCGCAGCAGGTCCCGGCAGATGCCGACGACCTCGTCCTGGGCCGCGGGCACGGCCGCGCCCGGGTGTCGTGCGGCGCCCGGCTGCTGCTCGGGGGCGGGCGGGACGGTCCTGTTCTCCATGCTGATCCTCAGGGGGCCCGGGTCCGGACCGCACGCGGCCCGGCCAGCCGACAGGGGCCCGCGCGCGGGGCTCGACAGGCAGGGTCCGGGCCTCAGGCCGTCCTGGCCTGGACGCCTCGCGTGCGGGGACCCGACCAGGGTATTGCCTGGGATCACGCAGCACTCCCGGGGGCACGTGATGCCCGATCCGGGTGATCGGCGGGAGGGTGCGCTGGTGGGGCAGGTCGCTCGGTGGGGTGGCGCGACCGGTGGGGCGTGGATCAGTGGCGACCCTGGGTGACCTGGTGAGGTCGCCCCGTCATCAAGCGCGAGCCGTTGTGGGGGCGGTCACAAGTTCTCAGCCCAAAACCGATCGGTGCTATTGCTTTCGCGGGGGGATCTGGTGAGAATTCCCGCCCGTGGTGGCACCTCCCTGCCACCACGGACACCAGACCGATCGAGGAGTGGCATGAAACTCAGGCGCGCCACCTTGATGTTCGGCGCCATGGTCATCGGTGTCGGCGCGACACTGGTTGCCGGCACGGAGACCGCCTCTGCGGCGACCGTCTGCGACCAGTACGGCTCTGTCGTGGCCGGCAACTACATCATCCAGAACAACCGCTGGGGCACCAGCGCAACGCAGTGCATCTCGACCTCGAGCAACGGCTTCACGATCACCCAGCAGGATGGCGTCGGGAACATGTCGGGCGCCCCCGTGTCCTACCCGTCGATCTACCTCGGCTGCCATTACAGCAACTGCAGCCCCGGTATGACGTCGGCCCGCCAGATCAGCGGGATCGGTAGTGCGACCAGCAGCATCACCTACACCTACCCGAGCAGTGGGACCTACGACGCGGCCTACGACATCTGGCTGAACGCGACGCCGGACGTGAGTGCGGTCGAGGACACCGAGATCATGATCTGGTTCAACCACACGGGTTCCATCCAGCCCGTGGGCTCCAACACGGGCACCACCGCGAGCATCGGTGGACGCAGCTGGGCCGTGTGGGCCGGGAACAACGGGCAGAACGACGTCGTGTCCTACGTCGCGCCGTCCGCCATCTCGAGCTGGAGCTTCAGCGTCCTGGACTTCATCAAGGACGTGATCAACCGCGGCAAGGCGACCACGTCGTGGTACCTCACCAGCATCCAGGCCGGCTTCGAGCCGTGGTCCGGTGGCGTGGGCCTCGCCGTGAGCGGCTTCTCGGCGTCGGTGAGTGGCGGCAACCCCGGCACCTCGACGACGACCCGCACCACGGCACCCACCACGCGCACCACCACCGCCACCACGACCCGCACCACGGCACCCACCACCCGGACCAGCACCGCCTCCGGCAGCCGCACCTGCAGCGCGAGCTACTCGGTGGCCAGTTCCTGGTCGGGAGGGTTCGTCGCCAACGTGACGGTCAAGGCCGGTTCGTCGGCGATCTCCGGCTGGAAGGTCGCCATGTCCCTGCCCGGGGGCACGGCGGTGACCAGTCTGTGGGGCGGCACCGCCAGCGGCTCCTCGGGCACGGTGACGGTGAGCAACCTCAGTTACAACGGTGCTCTCGCGGCCTCGGCGTCCACGAGCTTCGGCTTCCAGGGCACGGGCAGCGGCTCCGGGGCGAGTGTCTCCTGCACCGCGAGCTGAGGACGCACTCGGCCCGGATCTGACCGGTCGGGGAGGTCGGCGCGTCCACCGGCCGGTCACCACCGGCGGCACCTCGCAGGCGAGGTGATGGTGCCGCACGGTCCGCTGGGGCGCGGCGGAGAGGGCAGTTCCCGTGGTCGGGAGCTGCCCTCTCCGGGTGGGTGGACTGCTTCTTCGAGGTACCGGTGAACGGCAGTACCCCGATCGCCCGATCGCCCCGAACGGCCGCGCAGGCTGTCGGCCCCGCGCCGTATCGTCCTGATCAGTAGTTCTGGGCGGAGCGGATCCCGCCGAGGACCAGGGCGAGGAGGCGACGCAGGTGGCCGGGCTGGGGCACGAGTACCTGGTAGCGGCACGTCGCGCGCATCCGGCCTGGCGTCTGCTGGGGGCGGACAACGCACCTCTGATCCTGGGTTTCTGCTCCCAGGTGTTCCTCGAACCGAACGTCCGCAGCCTCTCCGGCCCCGAGGTGGTCGAGGCGCTGGGCGACTACCTCTCCGGGGTGCGGGTGCTCGATCCGGAGGCCTATCCGAAGTCCGCCGAGGCCTATCTCGCGGACTGGTCCCGGCCCGAGTGCGGTTGGTTGCGTCGGCACTATCCCCCGGGCGCGGACGTGCCGTACTACGAGCCGACCCCCGCGGTGGAGATCGCGGCGGGGTTCTGTCGGTCCCTGGGCCCACGGGAGTTCGTGGGTACGGCGTCCCGGTTGTTGACCATCCGCAATCTCCTGCGGGACCTGACCGCGGGTGCGGCCGCCGACCCCACCGAGCGGCTCGCCGCCCTGGAACGGCAGCGGGCGGAGATCGAGGCGGCCATCGCGGCCGTGACCGAGGGCCGGGACACACCGATGGACGACACGGCGGTCCGCGAGACCTATGTGCAGGTCGTCTCGACCGCGCGGGAACTGCTCGCGGACCTGCGCAGCGTCGAAGCGGCCATGCGGTCCCTCGACCGCGAGGTACGTGCCCGGGTGACGGCCTGGGACGGGCCGCGGGGCGGACTGCTGGAGACCGTTTTCGGTTCCCAGGAGGCGATCGGGTCCTCGGACCAGGGCAGGTCCTGGCAGGCGTTCTGGGACCACCTGCTCTCCGGTACCGGGCAGGAGGAGCTCGACCAGCTCTTCGCCGCCGCCCGCACGGTGCCCGCGCTCGCGGGCCGGACCGCCGAGGGCGAGCAGTTGCTGCGGCGGGACCTGTACACCGCGGCCTCGGCCACGCAGGCGACGGTCGCCTCGCTGTCCGCACAACTGCGGCGCTTCCTCGACGAGGCCGCCGCGGCCGAGGAACGGCGCATCGGCGAGCTCATGCGCGAGACCCTGGCCGCGGCCTTGCAGGCCACTCAGGCCGGAGCGGACCCGCGCGAGGTGACCACGGAACTTCCGGAGCTGCGCGCGGACATCCGGTTACCACTGGAACGTCCGCTGTACGCGGTGCGCCTGGACGACGACATCGCCCTGCTGCACGCAGTCGGGGACGACCCGGACGACCTGGACCTCACCGACCTGCTGGAACACGCCGCGGTCGACCTGTCGGTGCTGGTGGGCGCGGTGGCCGACTCCCGGGCCCGCCACGGGGGCGTGGTCTCGCTCGGCGAGGTGGTCGCCGAGCACCCGCTCACCCAGGGGCTGGCGGAACTCGTGGGCTACCTGCAGGTCGCCGACGACGGGGCCGTCGAGGGGGACGGCACGGAGCTGGTGACGTGGACGGACGGAGCCGGTACCGCCCGCCGGGCCCAGGTACCCCGCGTGGTGTTCGGCGGCGACGCTCCGCCGACCGACGCCGGGCCCACCGGATCGGCACACAGGCAGGAGGAGCACCCGTGGCCCTGACGCGGGACGAGACGTTGTCGGTCGCCGTGGCCACCCTGCTCCAGGGCCCGGTCTACGCCGAGGAGGATCCGGTGGTGTGGGCGGCGCTCCGGGCACAGTCGCACCGGATCGCCGACTACCTGAAGACCCTGGGGATGCGGGTGATCGTCGATGATGCGGACGGGTACGCCTACCTGCGCTCCGAGGAACAGCTGCCCGACGGGATGCCGCGCCTGCACCGCCGGCACAAGCTCGGCATGCGGGCCTCGGTGCTCCTGGTGCTCCTGCGTCAGCGGATGACCGCGGCGGAGGCCGAGGAGGCCACGCCCCGGCTCATCGTCACCCGGGAGGAGATGGTCGAGTGGATGCGCCTGTACCACCCGGCCGGGGTGAGCGAGGAACGCATCGCGGCGGACATCCCCAAGCTGGAGGACCTCGGGTACCTGAAACGGCTGCGCGGCAGCGACGGCGTCTACGAGGCCCGCAGGATCATCAAGGCCCAGGTCAGCGCGGACTACCTGACCAGGTTCGCCGAGGAGTTGCTCGAAGCCGCAGGCGGTGCCCCGCCGGAGTCCGCCGAGGGCCCCGAGTACGTCAGCCTGGCCGCCCCGATCGCCGAGGCGGTCGTTGTCGCCGGGAGAACCGAGGCCACCGGGAGCGAGGGGGACGACGATGGCGAGTGAACGGACCGCCCTCGACCTCACCACCCCGGGCCCGGACGCGCGCCGGGACGGGATCCGGCTGCAGCGGGTCGAGGTGCTGAACTGGGGCACCTTCCACCACCGGGTGGCCGTGCTCGATGTCGACGGCGGGAACTGCCTGCTCACCGGCCAGGTCGGCGCGGGCAAGTCGACCGTCGTCGATGCGATCTCGCTCGTGATGAATCCGCCGAGCCAGATCACGTTCAACCAGGCCGCCGGCGCCAGCCGCCGGGAACGCACCCTCACCAGCTACGTCCTCGGCGCCTTCCGCAATGTCTCGGACGAGAGCACCGGGGTGGCGCGGCCGGACTACCTGCGGCGGGCGGCGGGCACGCAGTCGGTGATCCTCACGGTGTACGGCGACGCGACCGGACGCCGGGTCACGACCGGCGTGATGCTGCGCTTCCAGAACGAGGCGTCCACGCCGAAGGCCCAGTACTTCGTGGCCGACCGGGAGCTGTCCGTCGAGCGCGATTTCGCGGGGCATGCCGACGCCCGCCGGCTCCGGGCCACGCTCAAGGCGCAGGGAGTGGACATCTTCGACCACTACCAGCAGTACGCCAAGGTGCTCGACCGCAAGCTGCGCCTGTCCCGGGTCGCTCTCGGCCTGTTCAACCAGACGGTGTCGATGAAGTCCGTCTCGGATCTGAACGAGTTCGTCCGGACCCACATGCTCGAGGCCGCCGACGTCACGGCCACGGTCGAGAAGATGCTCGCCCACTACGCCGACCTGACCCGGGCCCACGACCTCGTCGTGGACGCCCGCCGGCAACGGGAGGCCCTGGACCGGGTCGCCGAGGAGTCCCGGCGGCTGGAGGTCGCCGAGGAGCGGATCGCCGCCGCCCGCCAGGCCGGGGAGGCCGTCGCCGGTCTCGTCGACGCGCACCGCGCGGATCTGCTCAGCGCCGCGATCGCCGCCGGATCCGCGGAACTGCCGGCCCTGCACGGTCAGCAGGACGACCTGGGCGCGCAGGTGGAAGCGCTGCGCCGGCAGCAGACCGACCTGGAGGTGCGGTTGCGCTCGCAGGGCGGGACCGACCTGGTCCTGGCCGAGCGCGATCTGGACGACGCCCGGACCCGGGAGGAGGACGCCGCGGTCGCGGGCAGGCGGTTGGGTGATCTCGCCCGTGAGGCCGGGGTGCCCGCGCCCGCCGACAGCGGCGATTTCCCCCGTTACCTGGCGTCCCTGGAGAGGGCCCGGCGGGAGGTGCAGGCCGACGGTGAGGCCGCCCAGCGCAGGCTGGCGGAGGCCGTCGGACGGCTCACGCAGGCCCGTCGGATGCTGGAGGAGCTCGACCGGGAGTTGAAGGCAGCGGCCACCCGTGCCTCGAACATCCCGACCGGTCTGGCCGCGCTGCGGGACACCATGACCCGTGAGCTGGGGCTCGCCGAGGGGACCCTGGTGTTCGTGGGTGAGCTGCTGACCGTCGCCGAGGAGCACGCCGCCTGGCGAGGGGCCGTCGAACGGCTCGTCCGCGGATTCGCGATGTCCCTGCTCGTGCCCGCGACCCACCACGCGGCGGTGACCTCCTGGGTGGACCGTATCCACCTGGGCCGCCGGCTCGTCACGTACCGCGTGGACGTCGGCGGCACCGGCCGAGGGACGGCCGAACCCGGCACCGTCGCCTCCCGCCTGGTGGTCAAGCCCTCGGTGCCCGCGAGTGCCTGGCTGGCCGGTGAGGTCGCCCGCCGGTTCGACCACCTCTGTGTCGCCGAGGCCGGGGATCTGGCCCGCCACCGCCGGGCGCTCACCCGCGCGGGCCAGGTGAAGGACTCCAACCGGCAGGAGAAGGACGACACGAGCCGGGTCGACGACCGGCTGACCTGGGTGCTGGGCTGGGACACCCGGGAGCGGCGGGCCGCGCTCCAGGCCACCCGTCCGGCCTTGGCGGATGCCGTCGAGATGGCGGAGAAGCAGTTGCAGGTCGAGCAGGAGCGGGTGCAGGAGCTGAGGGTGCGAGACCGGGCCCTGTTCACGCTGGGCACCGAATTCGCGGACCCGGCGCGGGTGGACGTGGAGGCCGCTCGGCAGGCCCGCCGCAAGGCCGCGACCCATCTGGAGACCCTGCGGGCGAACCCGGAGATCGCCGAGCTGAACGCCGCTCTGGGCGCGGTGACGGCGCGGATCACCGGGGTGAACAGTGCGCTGGCACAGGTCATCGGCCGGATCGCCACCACCGACAAGGCACTGTCCGAACACCGGGCGGTCCTGGCCGCGCTGGAACTCGTCGAGCCGGCGCTGAGTGCCGCGGCGGAGCGGGTGCTGGGGCGGGCCCGCGCCGACGCCGGTGCTCCCCCGGACGCGCTGTCCGCAGTGGAGCGTTGGGAGCGGGTGTTGCGTGGCCGGGTGGAGGCTCACGCGACCTCGGCCCGCCTGCACCGGTCCACGGTCGAGCAGGCCCTGGTCTCGGCGATGGGTGCGTACGCCTCGGGGTGGCCCGCCCGCGTGGTGGACGTCGACGTGGCCAGCGTGCGGGGGCGCGGTGAACTGTTGACCCTGCGGGACCGGCTGATCGCCGACGACCTGCCCCGGTTCGAGGAGAACTTCCGCGAGAAACTGCAGTCGAACGCGATCAACGAGATCGCGATGTTCGCGCGCAGACTCGACCTCGACGCCGCCGCGATCAGCGAGCGCATCGCGACGATCAACGCGGCCCTGGCCGACATCGACTACCAGCCGGGCACGCGGATCGAACTCGCCGTGGAACCGACGAAGGACCAGCAGGTGCGGGACTTCCGGGCCCAGCTCAAGGGGATCACCACCGGCATGGTGGGCGCGGGCGACGGGGCGTACAACGAGGCGAAGTTCCTCGCGGTGCGGGAACTGCTCGATCGGTTCCGCGGCCGGGAGGGCCACAGCGAGGAGGACGCGCGCTGGATGCGGCGGGTCACCGATGTCCGTAACTGGCACACCTTCGCCGCGACCGAACGTTCCCGGGACGAGAACACGCTCGTCGAGCACTACTCCGACTCCGACGGCAAGTCCGGCGGGCAGAAGGAGAAGCTCGCCTACACGATCCTGGCGGCCTCCCTGGCCTACCAGTACGGCCTGGCCGAGGGCGACACGCGCGGGTTCCGGTTCGTGATGATCGACGAGGCCTTCGGTCGTGGATCGGAGGAGTCGACGCGCTACGGGCTGGACCTGTTCGGGCGCCTCGGGCTGCAGTTGCTCGTCGTCACCCCACTGCAGAAGATCACCACGATCGAGCCCTACGTGCAGGCCGTCGGCTACATCGGTCGAAGGGACGCCACGTCGCTGCTGCGCTCGATGACCATCGAGGAGTACCGGCAGATCCGCGCCCGGCACCTGGCGGGTACCCGCGGCGCAGCATCGGCCGTCCCCGCCGGTAGTGAGCCGGGCGTTCTGGCGGGAACCGAGCCGACCGTCCTCCCGCAGGCCGACACGGTGCCGGCGATCACTGCCGGGGCCTCGTGAGCAGCCCGTCCGGGACGAGCTCGTCCGGGTCGAGCACTGCCTGGTCGGAGCCCGGCGTGGCCCGGGAGAAGGCACTCCGGTGGTGGCAGGGCGGCCGATTGCTCCGCGAACTCCACTCGCCCGGCGACCCACCGCTGTTCCCCGCTCGCATCCGGCTGACCCGCCCGACCCCGGCCGAGGTCGGCGACCGGTTCCCCGAGGTCCGGGCCTGGGCGGAGGCCCATGCGCGCGCCGCGACCACCGGCGGCTGGCGGGTCGAGACGCGGCGGGTCGGGGTACGGGCGCTCGGCCCGCAGGACGTCCCCGCGGCCTTGGTGGTGCCCGACGCCGCGACCGCGCTGGCCCTGCTGGGAGCCGCGGCCCGCAAGGATGCCGTGGCGTTCGCCCGCTGTCTGGCGGCGGCCGGCCAGGCCGGTCCGTGGGCGCTGGAGGTCGCGCTGGCCCGGCCCCTGGAGATCGTCGGGGCGGCCTCGGACTGGCCCGCGCTGCTGCGGGTGGCCGAGTGGGTCGCGGCGAACCCTCGGCCCGGGGTGCACCTGCGCAGCCTCCCGGTGCCCGGGGCGCACTCCAAGTTGGCGGAGAACCACCGCGCGGTGCTCACCGCCCTGCTCCTGGCGCGGCTCCCCGACAGGTTCGTCGATGCCGGCGCAGCGACCTTCGAGGAGCGGTTCGGCTTCGCCACCGGTGAGCGCACCGTGGTGTTGCGGGCCGCGGGCGCCGTGGTGGGGCTCGGGCACCTGCCCGTGGTGGAGGTCACCTGGCCCGCGGCCGGGCTGGCCGGCCTCGACCCCACCGAGCGCGGGATCCGCCAGGTGGTCGTCGTGGAGAACCGCGCCTGCCTGAGCATGGTCCCGCTCGTGCCGGGGCGTGTCGTCGTCTGGGGTGCCGGGTACGGGGCCGCGGATCTCCTCGCCGGGATCGGCTGGCTGGCGGAGATCGACGTCCTCTACTGGGGAGATCTTGACACCCACGGCCTGGCGATCCTGTCCGGGGTGCGTGGCGCCGTGCCGCAGGTGCGCAGCGTGCTCATGGACCTGGCGACGTTGGAGGCACATCTGGGGCGGGCGGGTCGCGAACCGGTCCCCCGCGAGGACGCCCTGGCGCACCTGTCCCCCGAGGAGCAGGCGCTCTACGAGCGGCTGCGGACCGGCGGTCTGCGGGTGGAGCAGGAGCACCTCGCTCCCGAGGCCGTCGCCGCGGCCCTGTGAGTCCTGCTTCCGTGGCCGTGACGGCGGCGTCGGCTTCGTTGCTCGCCGCCCCCCGCATTGCTCTCTCGTGCGGAGCGGTCGCCGCCCTCACCTGAGGAGTTGTCTGCCGAACCAGTCGCCGGGGCCGGACAGTCCCGGGGGCATGGCGAAGACGGCGCTGCCGGTGTGCCGGAGATACTCGTTGAGGTTGTCCCGGGTGGCCAGGCGCTGTTGGAGAGGGACGAACTGGCGGCGCGGGTCCTGCTGGTAGGCGAGGAAGAACAACCCGGCATCGAGCAGCCCGGTGTCCGGGTCGACCCCGTCGGTGTAGGAGTACCCGCGGCGCAGGATCCGCAGTCCGCCGTTGGTGGCCGGTGCCGCGAGCCGGATGTGCGCGTGCGGGTCGATGACCGGTGTGCCGTCAGGCTTGCGGGCGTCCAGTCGCACCGGGTCGAACTCTCCGCGCCCGGTCAGCGGGGCGCCGCTGGTCTTGGCCCGGCCGAAGACCCGTTCCTGGTCGGCCAGGGAATCGGCGTCCCAGGACTCGAGGAGCATGCGGATCCGCCGGGCGACGAGGTAGCACCCACCGGCCAGCCAGGGCTGGTCGGTCTCGGTGCCCACCCAGACATGGGCGTCCATCGCGGGGGCGTCCACACCCCGGATGTTGTTCGTGCCGTCCTTGAAGCCCATCAGGTTGCGAGGGGTGTCCTCGGTCCGTGAGGTCGTGGAGGTGCGACCGAAGCCGAGCTGCGTCCAGCGCAGCACCGCGGTACCCCGGGCGCTGCGGGCGAAGTTGCGGAGTACGTGGAAGGCGACGACCGGGTCGTCGGAGCAGGCCTGGACGCACAGGTCGCCGCCGGAACGGGCCGGCTGCAGGCGGTCCCCGGCGAACGGGGGGAGTTCGGCCAGGGCGGCGGGGCGCCTGCCGGCCAGTCCCAGACGCTCGTCGAAGAACGAGGGTCCGAATCCGACGGTGACCGTGAGCCCGGCCGGCGCCAGGTCCAGGGCCTCCCCGGTGTCCGGCGGAGGGGCCTCCGGGGCGGGGTCACCGCCCACCGGCCGGCCGCGCACGAGTTGCTGGGCTGCGGCCGCCCACAACCCGAGCATGATCTGGACGGCGGCGCGATCGGTGGTGGTCAGGTCGAAGGCCGCGAACGCGAGCCGGTCCTGCGCGGGGGTGGCGATCCCGGGCTGGTGCGGGCCGTAGAGCGGGACCTCGGCCCGCACGCCGCCACGGGGTCGGGTGCCGGTCGGGCCGAGATCCGTGGCATCGGCCAGGCCGAACCCCGTGGCGCCGGCGGCGGTGAGTCCGGCGATGCCCGCGGCCGCACCCCCGAGGAAACGACGCCGGCTGCGGGGGCGGGCGGCGGGCTCCGGGGCGGTGCTCACGAGGTGGCCTTGCTCGCCACCCGGGACAGTGGCTCCTGCACCGCGGTCACCGCCGCGGAGAGCGCCCGCTTGTCCGGTGCGGTGACCTGCCCGAAGCGAACGAATCCGGAGGGGTCCCGGGCGTCGCGGTACCGGTCCAGGACGGTGTGGAGGGCCGCGAACCGCGAGGTGATGGTGCCGGTCAGGGTGGGGTCGATCCGGACGAGGGCGGGTTGCAGGGCGGCGAACGCCTGCTCGGCCCCCTCGACATTGGCCTGGACGTCGAGCAGGTCGGTGTGGGAGTACCGCTCCTCCTCCCCCGTGATCTTCGATCTCGCCACCTCGTCGAGGAGCTCCTGGGCTCCGTTGGCCAGCTCGAAGGGCTGGTAGCGCAGATGGGCGGCGAGCTCGCGGAGCCGGCGGACATCGCGCACGAGTCCGTCACCGAGCCGTCCGAGCCCGGTGAGGCGGCCGTCGGCGAAGAGTCCCTTCTCGATCGCGTGGAATCCGGTCCACCGCGCCGCCGGCACCTCGTCCATTCGGGCGTCGATCGCCGCGTCCAGGTCGGTCCCTCCGGTGGCGAAGGACTCCGCCACGGGTTCGATCTTCTCGTAGGCCGGACGCGCGGCGAGGTACGCGGCACGCGCGGCGTCCAGGTCGCCGCCGTGGAGCGTGCGGGCCAGGGCGGTGGTGGTCTCGACCAGGGAGTCGAGCTGGGTGTCGACGTACCGGCCGTACTGGACGGTCCCCCGTTGCCACAGCGCGGTCAGAGAACTGTCGGCGGCGCCCGTCGCGGTGCCGGTGACGGTCAGCGCGCTGCGCTCGTGCGGGGCGCCGGGGCAGTAGAGGGTGTACGTGCCTGCCGTCAGACTCACCGTGAAGGTGCCGTTGAATCCGGGCGGCAGGTTCTCCTTCTCCCCCACGATCC
>CAZOWW010000063.1:0-32066 GCA_964583765.1 uncultured Kineosporiaceae bacterium | reverse complement strand
GCTGCTGTTCGACAGCTCGGGCAACAAGAAGGCCGCCTACACCGCGGTGCTGAACACCCTGAACGGCACCACCACCACCGTCACCAGCACCACCACGCGGACCACCACGACCACCACCACGGCCCCGGTGACCTCGACCACCACCCGGACCACGACCTCCAGCACCACCCCGGGCACCGCCGGGTGCACCGCGACCTACGCGGTGACCAGCTCCTGGACCGGGGGCTTCGTGGCCAACGTGAACGTGACCGCCGGCAGTGCGGGCACCCACAGCTGGAAGGTCGCCCTGTCCCTGCCCGGGGGCAGCGCCCTGACCAGCGGCTGGAACGCCACCTTCACCGGGACCACCGGCACCATCACCGCGACCAACGCCGCCTACAACGGCACCCTGGGCGCCGGACAGTCCACCAGCTTCGGGTTCCAGGGCACCGGCACCGGCACCGGCGCCACCACCACCTGCACCGCCAGCTGACAACACCCACAACCCGCACCACCCCGACCCGGCGGTCGGCCATCGCGTCAACCCCGCGACCCCGACCGACCGCCTGCGCACCACCGGCCGCTCCACACCGCCCCGAACGTGGAGACGGCCTCCGCCGGAACGATCCGAGCTGTTCCGGCTGCTGGGGGCGCCGGGAGTGAGGGCTCCCGGCGCCCTCCCGGCCACCTCGGTCCTCCCCCCGCCGCGGACCGTGGTGGCCGGCTCTCGGATCCCGAAGCCTGTCTGCCCCCGGGCCAGAGGTTTGCCGGCTCCCACTTCCCGGGCCAGAGGTTTGCCGGCTCCCACTTCCCGGGTCAGAGGTCTGCTGGCTCCCCCGCCCAGAGACTCGCCCGTTCCCCTGGCCAGGTGTCCCCGGCGTGCCCTTCCCCGGCATCGGTCTCGCAGGCATTGAGCGGGTTGAAATCGGCCAGGAGATAGTGGAGCGAGTTGGGCTCCTCCGGAGGCTCGGCGCAGCGCGACAGCCAGATGGTGGCGAGGATGCCCACGGAGCGGTCCGGATCGAGCGGTTCCGGCCCCCCGGTGACGAAGGTGCTCAGTCGCAGCGCCGGCCCTGCCCCCCGAAGCCCAAGGACCGGCCACCGGCCCCAGTCAACGGTGTCCGCCCCGCGTAACACGCCACCCGGAACGACGTGGACACCGGCGCGGAAGCCGGACGCGTGGAGCGTGACCGGCTCCCCCACCCGGTGTCCCAACGGGCACACCGTCGACCGGACACCGCCCGAGGCCACGCGGTACACCCACGGACGCATGCCCCACACCGGGAGGAACGCCCCCGAGTCCAGCAGTTCCTCGGCCAGGCTCGAGCCAGCGATCGCGTCGAGGATGCCGCCCTGGCGCCGCACGAGGTCCTGCCGTTGCTGCAGCACCCGGTCGACGATCGGCGGATCGCAGAGGACGAGGCCCAACTCGTCCAGTCGCAGATTGAGGGCCTCGCCGTCCTGCCGAAACTCCGGGGGATCAGGCGCTTCCAGCGCGGACAGGTGCAGCCCGAGGGTCACGACCGCGGAGAAGTGCTCCTCGTCCGATACGGCAGATACGTCGGCCGCACGTGCACGGAACCACACCCGGTAGCGGCCCGCCGGAATCCCGGTCACCCTCCGCGCGCCGGCGGGGTGCTCCAGTCGCAATCCGTCGTCCACGACAAGTCGACCCAGATCCGTCGCCCCACCGCCCGGGTCACCAGGAATGGACACCTGCCCGGGAAGAGGCGCACCGACCACGGCGTGCAGCCCAGGGACGTCATCGCCCCAAGTCACGAACAGCGTGGTCCAGGCGGCGCGACCGAACCGGATGTCGGGCATCGCCAGGCTGCGATCCGCCGCACAGATGGACCAGCCCTCGGTATTGCCCTGCCCCCCGAACGACATCATCCACGAATCGGTCATCGGACGGATGCGCATCCCAGGTCCTCTCTCCACGATCGTCATCGCCTCATCAGGGCGGCGGTCCGGCGGACAGCGGACGTGGGGAGTACGGTCTCCTCCCCCCGCTCCGCAGGAGTACGGTCTCCTTTCTCTCCGCTCCGCGGGGGGTAGGGTCTCCTACCTCCGTTCTCGGGCATGGCCGGGTGTCCACGGATCGGTGAACGCCCGACGACGGACCGCCGGACATCCAGGAAGATCACAACAAGCTTCGCAGAGCACACTTACCGTCGCCGCGTATGCACGTAACGCCAACAAGCCGGGGACGGTGGTGGGTATCCTCACCGAGGAGGCCGCGTGCCCCTGAACGCGCCGCCCCCATCGCCCGCCGTCCCCGGGGTGCTCCGCCCCTGCTCAGGAGGCATGTCGGATGGCAACTCCCACGCCTCGCACCTCTCGCCGGCGGCGATCGCTGCCCGGTGTCGGGCGACTGCACGCAACCGGACCCGGTCGGGTGATCTCCTCCGCCGGCTCTCCGGCCACGTCCCCCGCCGGTCTCCCGGACGGCTCGCGCCGGGCCCGGGCGATGTCCCCGGACGGCTCCCGGTGAGCCGCGCCGGCCGGTGGCTGGCCCTGACCTGGCTCGTCCTCATCTGCGCCACGGGGATCGGTACCGCGGCGCTCGCGTCGAGCCGCACACCGGCCGCCGCCACCGCGAAGGACCGTCAGGTCCTCATCGTGCCGACCGCGACGGTCCGTACCGGTCACCTCGACGCCGCCCAGGTCGCCGCCCTCGGCCGGATGCACCTGCAACTCGCCGATCTGCGGCTGGGGCATGCGGAGCAACGCCGCGACCTCGGTCGGGACGGGCGCTGGATCGTGATTCAGCGAGCCGGCTCCGAACTGGTGGCGGTCTCGGTCGCGGCAGGACACCGCTCGTACAGCCTGTGGACGATCGGTGGGGTGATCGGCCTGGCCGCGCTCGCCGGGCTCCTCGCTGCGGCTGCGGCCACCGGTCCCGGCAGCGCAGGTGCCGAGGACGACGACCAGGACGATCCGGTGGAGGATCTCGCGGACGGCTACGACCTCCGGGCGGACCCGGACACGATGCCGCTGATCATCCCCCCGATCACGGACTGAATCGACCGCACCGCGACGGCGACCGGCCTGCTGCCTGCTGCCTGCTGCCTGCTGCCTGCTGCCTGCTGCCTGCGAGGCTCCCACCGGCACGCGGGGAGTGACGCCGTCCCCGCCCACGGGCCAGCACCGGCGACCGTCCAGGACACCAACGGAAACGGGCCCCCGACGTCCCGAACAGGACGCCGGGGGCCCGGTCCCCAGGTTCTCGGCGGCAGGTCAGCGCCGGTAGCCGGCCATCTCCTCGAGTCGCGCGATCCGGTCCGCCATCGGCGGGTGGGTCGAGAACATCTTGGCCAGACCCTCGCCGCGGAACGGGTTCGCGATCATCAGGTGGCTCGCGTTCATCAGTTCCCGTTCGGGCGCCAGCGGCCGTGCCCGGACGCCGAACTCCAGCTTGCGCAGGGCCGAGGCCAGCGCGAGCGGATCGCCGGTGAGGGTGGCACCGTCCTCGTCCGCGTCGTACTCCCTCGTCCTGCTGATGGCCATCTGGATCATTCCCGCAGCCAGGGGCGCGAGCAGCGACATCAGCACCAACACCAACGGGTTGGGCCGGTCCTCGTCGTCGCCTCCACCGAAGAAACTGAAGAACATCGCCATCTGGGCGAGGGAGGTGATCACTCCGGCGACGGCCGCAGCCACGGACGAGGTCAGGATGTCCCGGTTGTAGACGTGCATGAGTTCGTGGCCGAGCACGCCTCGCAACTCGCGCTCGTCGAGCAGACCCAGGATTCCTTCGGTGCAGCAGACCGCCGCGTTGCGGGGGTTGCGCCCGGTCGCGAACGCGTTCGGGGCCTGGGTGGGCGAGACGTACAGCCGGGGCATGGGTTGGTGCGCACGGTTGGAGAGTTCCCGGACTATCCGGTACATCCCGGGCTGCTCGGCCTCGCTCACCGGACGCGCGCGCATGGCCCTGATCGCCAGCTTGTCACTGTTCCAGTAGCCGTAGAAGGTCGTGGCCACGCCGATCAGCGCGAACACCCAGATGAATCGACCGCCGCCGATCAGCGCACCCACGGCGAGCAGCAGTGCCCAGATGACTCCGAACAGCATCCCGGTTCTCAGGCCGTTGAAGTGATGGTGGCGCATCTCGTTCCTCGAATCCTCTCCCGGTCCGGCCCTGCGCGAGCCGATCCGCCGGACCGCCCGTCATCCGTTCAACGCGGCGGACGCCGTGCCCGTTCCACACCGTCCGCACACCGGACGGTTGTCCTGTGGACCGCCGGGTCCGGGCGCGGCCGTCGGCAGCGGCCGCGGAGCCGGGCTCCGCGACGACCAGAGAACACTGCGAACCTGATCGTTCCCTGGACAGTAGCCGGTCGTCCCCTGTACGGCACGCGGATGCCGGTCCCGAGTGAGCGAGGCCGGACAGGCGGCGGACGAGCCGACGTTCACCCAGCGACAGGACGCGGGCGGCCCGTTGACCCTAATGGGCGCTTGTCCGGCCCACCCGTCCAGTGCAGGCGAGCCCGGGCCGACATTCCGCCCAGCGGCAACAGCGACCCAGACGAGGAGCCGGCTCTGAGCACGCGCGCCACGGTCCCGGTCCCGGTCCCTGAGCGGGGAGCAACACCATCGGCTCCCCCGCGGGATGCGGCATCGCCGGTCCCGGGGGTACCGCGGCCGAGAGCGGCCCCGGACGGCCAGGATCCTGGAACGTCCGCGTCCCGGGAGAGGTCCCCGGGCCCCGGCGCTGGTGGGCAGGCCGAACACCCCACCGAGGAATGGACCTGGGTACGTCCCTATCTGGGACGCCCCCGTCCCGAGCCCTCCGGCGTCTCGGGCACCCTCACCCTGCCGAGACCGTACGCCCCCGCCGTATCGCCGGTCGTCACCCCCGAGACCGGGCTCCCGCCGCCCGCCGGGGCCGCGGCACCCGGCCGGTGGACGGCACCGCACCGGCGTCCCAGCGGCGCAGGGCCGAACCCGGTGCCGAACTCGGTGCCGCGGACACACACGTCCCAGCTGGGATCGATGCTCGTGGCCCGCGGCCTGCTCACGAACCGGGACCTGCAGCACGCCCTCGCGCACCAGTCCCGGACCGGGGACCAGCTGGGCCGCATCCTCGTGGCCCGCGGACTCGTGCACCGTCTCGCCCTCGGTCGCACCCTGGCCGACCAGTGGCGCCTGCCCTTCGCCGACCTCACCGAGGCGGACGTCGACCCCGCGCTCCCGTCGTCCCTCGACCCGCAGGCCATGGTCTCGGCGGGTGTCTTCCCGATGCACGACCGCGACGGCACGCTGCACGTGGCCACCGCGATGCACCCGGATCAGGCCGTGGAGCGGATCCGCTCCTGGTTCGGCGAGGAGGCGGCGGCCACGGTCGACTGGTGGGTGACCACCGACTGGGACGTCAGCTGGGCGGTGCAGCGCTACTGCCGGGAGCGACTCCTCACGGACGCCGCGCTGGGGCTGTACCGGCGGTCCCCGGACGCCTCCGCCCGCACGGTGATCACCGGGCGCCAGAAGGTGGCCGTCGTGATCGGTCTCCTGACGCTCGCGACGTTCCTGGTGCGCTGGAACCTGGCCACCCGCGAGGTGCTGGGACTGCTGGTGAACGGCCTCTTCCTGCTCTCGGTGGCGTACAAGTTCGCCACCTCCCTGCTCGGCGGATTCGGGCACCCCGGCACGCACGTGACCACCGAGGAGGCCGCCGCACTGCCGGAGGGGGAGCTGCCCCGGTTCACCATCCTCGTGCCCGCCTACCGGGAGGAGAAGGTGGTCGGCCAGCTCATCGCCAACCTGGGCCGGCTCGACTACCCGCCCGACAAGCTGGAGATCCTGCTCCTGCTGGAGGAGGACGACCAGGAGACGATCGCGGCGGCGAAGGCGGCACGCCCCGGCGCCACCGTCCGGTTCGTGGTGATCCCGGACGGCCTGCCGAAGACCAAGCCCAAGGCCTGCAACGTGGGCCTGGCCATGGCCACGGGCGAACTCCTGGTGATCTACGACGCGGAGGACCGGCCCGACCCGGACCAGTTGCGCAAGGTCGTGGTCGCCTTCCGCCGGGGCGACGAGCAGGTGATCTGCGTCCAGGCCCGGCTCACCTACTTCAACGCGCACGAGAACGCGCTGACCCGGCTGTTCACCCTGGAGTACGACGCCTGGTTCCAGCTCATGCTGCCCGTACTGGACCGGTTCCGGCTGCCGATCCCCCTCGGCGGCACCTCGAACCACTTCCGCACCGCCGCCCTGCGCCGTCTGGGCGGTTGGGACCCCTACAACGTCACCGAGGACGCCGACCTGGGCATCCGCGCGAGCGCCCGTGGGTACCGGGTCAGCGTGGTGAACTCGGACACCCTGGAGGAGGCCAACAACGCCTACGGCAACTGGATCCGCCAGCGATCCCGGTGGATCAAGGGGTACATGCAGACCTCCCTCGTGCACACCCGTCACCCCTGGCGGCTGGTCCGCGCGGCCGGACTGCGCAGCGCCCTCGGCCTGGCCTTCCTCGTGGCCGGCACCCCGTTGACCTTCCTGCTCGCCCCGGTGCTGTGGCTGGACTCGACGCAGTGGTACCTCACGCACACCGAGGTGCTCCTGCCGGACGGCGGCGGCGTTGCCGGGCACGATCTCGCCCTGGTCAACCTGGCCGTGGGCAACGTGCTCGCGGTGATCTCCTCGGCCGCGGCCTCGGCGAAACGGCGGCAGTGGGCGCTCATGCCCTGGGCCCTGCTCAACCCGTTGTACTGGGTGCTGCACTCGATCTCGGCCTACAAGGCGGCCTGGCAGCTGATCACCAAACCGTTCTACTGGGAGAAGACCGTGCACGGGCTGACCACGGCGGCTCCGCTGGCAGCCGCAGCGGAGCCGGAGGCCTCACCCGGCCCCAGCGGCTGAGGACCGGCCGCAGCGGAACGGTCGGTCCTCGTGGGGAGGACCGGCCGTCGGTTCCGGGGGTGCCCCGGAACCGAGAGCTCAGTGCAGGACGCCGGGCAGGACGCCGGCCACCCCCTGCGGCAGGACCGAGAACGCCACGCAACCCAGACCGGCCAACGCCACCACGAGACCCTCGGCGGGCCGAGTACGCCAGGTGAGCGGCTCGCGCCCCTCCGCCGGGCCGGAGACCAGCAGCGCACCCCAGCGCAGGTAGTACGCCAGGCCGAGGGCGACGTTCACCGCGGCCACCACGGCCAGCGGCCAGACCCCGGCGGAGACCAGCGGCCGCAGCGCGGCGATCTTGGCCACCAGCCCCATCACGCCGGGCGGTAGTCCGGCCAGACAGGCGAGGGCGAAGCCGAGCGCGGCGGCCGCGAGCGGCTTGCGCCGTGCCAGCCCGCGGTAGGCCTCCAGGTCGTGCGACTCCCCGCCGGGAGCGCTGCGCGCCACGAGCACCACCACGGCGAACGCGGCGAGGCTCGCGGTCGCGTAGGCGATGAGGTAGCCGACGGCGCCCGCCGAGGCGGCCCGCACGTCCGAGGCCGTGCCGGACGAGGCGGCCGCGAAGGGCAGCAGCACCCAGCCGGCCTGGGCCACGGTGGACCAGGCGAGCAGCCGGACCGCGCGGGTCTGCCGCAGGGCGACGAGGTTGCCCACGGTGACCGTGACCGCGGCCGCGACCCCGACCACCGGCGCCCAGACCTTCGCCAGCCCGGGCAGCCCCACCCCGAGCAGCACGACCATCGCCGCCAACCCAGCCGTCTTGGAGACGACGGCGAGGAAGGCCGCCACGGGCAGGGGCGCGCCGGCGTAGGTGTCCGGCGTCCACAGGTGGAACGGCACCGCGGAGAGTTTGAAGGCGACCCCGGCCACGGCCAGGACGGCACCCAGCCCGGCGAGGGCCTGGACCCCTCCGTTGGTCAGGTGCTCCGGGGTGAGCACGAGCGCGATCCGCGACAGGTACAACGACCCGGTGCTCAGGTAGATCAGGGCGACGCCCAGGAGCAGCAGCCCGAGCGAGGAGACCGCGGTCAGGAGCAGGGTCAGCCCGGCCTGGGCCCCGCGGGCGTCGCGACGGATGGCGACGAGGCCGACCGCGGGCAGCGAGGCGGTCTCCAGAGCCACGACGAGCGTGGCCAGGTCCCGCGCTCCGGCCAGGGCCAGGGCGCCCGCGGTCGCGGTGAGCAGCAGCACGTGGTGCGGGGTGCGGTCGGTGGCGGCCGTGCCGTGCATGCCGAGCAGCAGGCAACCGAGCGCGCCGATCACGACCACGGCCTGCAGGGTCAGGGTGAGCTGCGAGGCCGTGAACGAGCAGTTCACCTCCACGAAGCGCGGCACGCAGACGGTCATGCGCGGGCCGGACGTGCGGGACAGCCAGGCCACGGCCCCACCGGCGCCGAGCAGACCGGCCACCGCGACGGCGTCCAGCAGCCGGGCCCAGACCCCGGTACGGGCCGGTGCGATCGCGTCGAGCAGCAGCACGAGCAGGATCGCCACGGCGGGCGCGACGACCGGGGCGAGCGTCCCCCAGCCGACCGAGGCCATGGTGGTCAGTTCAGAGCTCACGGCTGCCCTCCGGCGTCCTGTGCGGTCCCGTGTTGCGTGGCGCCGGCGGCGGCCGGGGCAGCCGTGGACGCGGTCAGCATCGTGCGCACCGCGGGGCCCGTCATGTCGAGCACCAGGGCGGGTACCACCCCGAGTGCCACCGTGGCGAGCACCAGCGGGGTGGCCACGGCCATCTCGAAGGGGGCCGCGTCCCGGATGCCCTCACCGAGCCAGCGGGGTTCCCGCGGCCCGTGCCAGACCATGCGCAGCACCCGCAGCAGGTAGGCCGAGGCGAGCACGGTGCCGATGACGGCGGCCACCGCGAGCGGTTTGGCCAGCCAGCCCAGCGCGGCATGTCCCTGCCAGGTCCCGGCGATGGCCAGCAGCTCACCCCAGAACCCGGCCAGGCCGGGCAGTCCCAGGCCGGCGAAGGCACCGAAGGCCAGCAGCCAGCCCAGCCGCGGCAGACGGTCACGCAGGCCGGAGCCGAGCGAGACCAGGTCCGCGGTGTGGTGCCGGTCCTTGACCGCGCCGGCGACGAGGAAGAGCAGGCCGGTGATCAGGCCGTGGGCGACGTTCGCGAACAGCGCGCCCTGCACCCCGATCGAGGTGGCCGAGGCGATGCCCAGGAGCACGAAGCCCATGTGCGCGACCGAGGAGAAGGCGACCAGCCGCTTGAGGTCCTGCTCGACGAGACAGGCCAGGCCACCCCAGAGGATGCCGACCACGGCGAAGGCGCCGAGCCAGGGCGCGACCGTGTGCATGCCCTGGGGCAGCACCGGCAGCGCGATCCGGACCATGCCGTAGGTGCCCATCTTCAGCAGGACACCGGCCAGCAGCACCGAACCGGGGGTCGGCGCGATGCTGTGCGCCGGCGGCAACCAGGTGTGGAAGGGCCACATCGGCGTCTTCACGGCCAGACCGATCACGATCAGGAAGGCCGCGGCGGTCTGCACCCAGGTGGGCAGGGCCGCCCCGGCGCCGTGCGCCAGCAGGACCAGGTCGGTGGTGTGGGCCTTGAGCCCCACGAGCACGATGCCCAGCAGCATCAGCGCGGAACCGAACGCGGTGTAGAGGATGAACCGGAAGGCGGCGTCCCGCCGGGCCTCCTCGCCGCCGGGCAGCGGGGCCGAGCGGCCGATGCGGCGCGGCTTCTGCGTGTCGTCACCCCACAGGGCCACGACGAACCACATGGGGATGAGCACGATCTCGAAGGCGACGAAGAAGAGCAGCAGGTCCAGGGTGACGAAGGTGGCCAGCGCCCCGCCCTCGACCGCGAGCACGCACGCCGCGAGCGCCCGGGTCCGCCCGCCCGGAGGCACCACCCGTACCAGGTGCCAGCTGACCAACAGCCCGAGCAGGGCCGTGAGCAGCACCAGCGGCACGCTGATCCCGTCCACGCCCAGGTGGAACCGGATGCCCAGGGCGGGCACCCAGGAGTGGTTCACCTCCAGGCTCGTGCGCACGTCGTGGTAGGGCGCCGCGCCGATCGCGACGAGCACCGCGAGGACCGCGGCGACGGTGGCGACCACACCGCCGAACACCGTGGCCACCCGGTCGCCCAGACGCGGCACGAGCAGGAGCAGCAGGGCCCCGGCCAGCGGGACGGCGACCAGCGTCGGCAGGATCCACCCACCGGTGGCGTCACCCACCGCCGCGGACACCGACCGGGCCGACAGACTCACCAGGTCCGTCACGACAGCACCACTCCCGTCACCCCGGCCGCCACCGCGCCGGCCACGATCCACAAGACGTACCCGGTGGCCAGACCGGACTGGGTACGGCGCAACAGGCCGCCGCCCCAGCGGGTCAGCACCACCGTGCCGCGCACCCCGCCGTCCACGACGTCCCGGTCCACGGCGCCGACCGCCCGCGCCAGGGCCTGCACCGGGCGGACCACGAGAGCGTCCTGGACGGCGTCGAACCGGAAGCCGTCCCGCAGGAACGCCCGCACCGGCGCCGGGATGCTGGCCGCCACGTCGTAGTCGCCGAGGCGGACCGCGGAGAGCGCCCACCCCACGCCGGCGAGCGCGAAGAGCGAACCGATCAGCGCGGTCAACGGCGCTTCCTCGATGCCGTGGAGCAGGGCCGGCGGGTGCACCAGCACCAGGCCCAGGAAGAGGCTCGGCACCGCGAGCACCCACAGCGGCCACATCATGACCGCGGGCACGTGGTGCCCGTGCGCTCCGTGGTCGTCGCCTGCATGGTCGTCGGCCGCGTGCTCAGGTCCTGGGTGCTCGGGGCCCTCGGCCGCCTCCGGCCGTTCGGGTGCGGGCCGCAGCGCGACCAGCGCGAACGCCCGACCGGAGTACAGGCCGGTGACCACCGTCGTGACCAGACCGCAGATCAGCACCAGCCAGCCGGCCCAGCTGCCGCCGTCCACCGCGGCGTTCTCCGCAGCGGTGAGCACCGACTCCTTGGACCAGAAGCCGGAGAACGGCGGCACCCCGGCCAGGGAGACCAGCCCGATCGCGAGCAGCAGCGCCAGCCCGGGGTGCGAGCGGCGGATCCCGCCCATGTCCGCGAGCTTGGTCGAGCCGGCGATGTGCGTGACCACCCCGGCGGCCAGGAAGAGCAGCGCCTTGAACGCCGCGTGGGAGAGCAGGTGGAAGACCCCGGGCGAGGCGCCGTCGGCGTCCTGGGCCATCGAGACCCCGGCGAGCATGAACGCGACCTGGCTGACCGTCGAGTAGGCCAGCAGCCGCTTCAGGTCGTCCTGGGCGAGCGCCGCCAGGGCTGCACCGAGCATGGTGATCGAGGCCATGACCGCCGCGGTCTGCAGGGCTCCGTGCGCCAGCAGGTAGAGCGGCAGCAGGCGCGCGACCAGGTACACCCCGGCCGCGACCATGGTCGCGGCGTGGATCAGGGCGGAGACCGGGGTCGGACCCTCCATCGCGTCGGGCAACCAGGTGTGCAGGGGGAACTGGGCCGACTTGCCGGCGACCCCGGCGAGCAGCAGCAGGGCCGCCGCGGTGGCCACCCCGGAGGACATCTGGTGGGTGGTGGCCAGGTCCAGGATCCGGCTGATCGAGGTGGTGCCGGTGTTCGCGAGCAGCACGACGACGCCGACCAGCACCCCGAGGTCACCGGCCCGGGTGACGAGGAAGGCCTTGACTGCCGCGGCCCGCGCGCTGTCCCGCTCGGAGTGGTGGCCGATGAGCAGGTAGGACGAGATGCCCATGACCTCCCAGCCGATGAGCAGCAGCACCAGGTCGTCGGCGTGCACCACGAGCATCATCGCCGCGGTGAACAGGGACACGGTGGCGGCGTAGGCCGGGTAGCGGATCGGCGCGTCCTCGGTGCCCTCACCGCTGAGGTAGCCGGAGGAGTAGATCTGCACGCAGGCGGCGACCAGGCCCACCGCGATCGAGACCAGGCCGGAGAGCTGGTCGGAACGCAGGTCCAGGTGCAGGGTGACCAGGCCGGTGTCGACCCGGCCCAGGAAGGCCACGGCGTGCACCGGGCCGTCCCGCAGCACCGACCAGGCCTCCAGGAGCGCGGCCAGGAAGGTGGCCACGCCGCCGACCATGCCCCACTCGGCGGCCCAGGTGCGGTGACGCCTGCCCCCCAGGAAGATCACTACCGCCGCGAATGCCGGCACCACCACGGTGAGCACGGCCGCGAGACTGGTCACGCCTTGACCTCCTCGAGCGGGCGATCCGGTGCCGCGTCGCGCGGATCGGGATCACCGGAGCTGTCTGCGGGGGCCTCGTCCCCGTCCGGCCCGGCCGCGACGCCGGGGTCGGCGTCCTCACCGGGGGTCTGGGAATAGTCGGCCGCCGCCTCGCCGAGCTCGCGGACCGCGGACAGGTCGGAGGTGGCCCGGGCCCGGAACAGCAGGAGCACGACGGCCAGGGCCAGACCGATCTCGGCGGCCGCGATGGTGATCACGAAGATCGTCATCACCTGGCCGCCGAGCAGCGGGTCCGTGGGGCCGTCCGTGGCGCCCGGGGTGCTCCGCAGGGCGGCGAGTCCGCCCGCGGGCAGCGACCCGGCCGTGACCAGCAGGAGGTTGGCGGCATTCAGCAGCAGTTCGGCGCCGATCAGCACCATGACCGCATTGCGCCGGGAGATCAGGCCGTACACGCCGAGCCCGGCCAGCACGCTGGCCAGCACGGCGGGGCCGATGAGGTGGATCATGGGGCCACCGCCACAGGAAGGTCGGCCGCACCCGCTGGGTCGCGCTGCTCGCCGAGTCGGGGTTCGCTGAGCGCGCCGGGCGCGAGCTCGGCCATGGCCTCGGCCAGGCGGTCCAGGATCTCCGGCCCGGCGCGGCGGAGTCCGTCGTGATGGTGCAGGGAGTCGTCGAGAACGGTCACCGAGCCGGTCGCGGCCACGGTCCGTCGGGAGAGTTCCGGATCCACGTACATGTCCTGGGTGTAGATGCAGGCCGCCACCGGGACCTGGTTGACGGACAACTGATCGGGGTCGTACAGCGGTTCGGTCCACGACCGTTCCGCCAGCAGGTGGGCCGCGTCGGTCAGCGACGCCAGGGCCGGGTCGGCGGCCACGGTGTGCGGGAAGACCATCTCGCCGAACAGCCGCAGCCGCTCGACGCCGTCCGGTCCCGCCACCACCGCCTCCTGAAGGCCGAGTTCGTGCTGGACCCGGTGCGCGGACCAACCCGTGACCTGGCCACGCTCGGCGTAGATCGCCTCGTGCACCAGCGCGTACAGGGGGCGTCCCGCGTACGAGACCACGGAGGCCACCTCTGCGAGGAAGGTATCGGACAACACCGTGCCCTCCACCGACCAGGCGTCGTCGGCGAGGTGGGCGAGCCGGTCCGGGCCGGCGGAGGCGCCCAGCACCGCGCCCACCTCCCGGAGCCGGTCCGGGGTCAGGCGCTCGCCGGTGGGCAGGTACACGGGTGTGTGCTCCAGCTGCCGGGCCACCCCGGCGAGGACCTCGCGGACCTGCGGGTGGGCGGCGTCCAGGTCGCCCTGACGGCGGGCCAGGGCCGCGGACGTCGCCCGGTAGACCTCGTCCGCCTCGATCCCCACGGGCGGGACGCCGCCGGTCACCAGCGCCGCCGCGAGCCCGGCCGGGGCCTGCGACAGGTAGGTCCAGGTGCAGAACCCGCCGAAGGACTGGCCGAGCACGGTCCAGGGCACGTCCCCGAGCAGGTGCCGGCGCAGCACCTCGCAGTCCGCGACGATCGCGTCGGCCCGGAACAGGGCCAGGTGCTCCGCCTGACGCCGGGCGCCGTCGCGGCCGCCGCCGAGCAGGCCCAGGGTGTGCCGGTCCAGCGCGCCGGAGCGCCCGGTGCCGCGCTGGTCGAGCAGGATCACGCGGAAACGCTGCAGCGCCCACTCGAGCCAGCCGGGGGTCTCGGTACCCGGCCGGGGACTCCGGCCACCGGGACCGCCTTGCAGGAACACCAGGTACGGCAGGTCGGCCTCGGGGTCGAGCGCGCTGCGCACCTCCCGGGCGTACAGGCGCAGGACGCCCCCCGGGGCCCTGCGGCCGGAGCCGGACCTGGCGCAGTGGCCAGAATCGGAGTGGTCGCGGTGGCCGGACCGGTCGTCGGGGCCAGGGCGGCCGGGTTCGCGGTGGTCGAGCGGGACCTCGAGCCAGTGGTCGCCGGTGATCAGGAATCGAGGGCTGCGCGGATCACCGAAGGAGCGGATCGACGCGGGCCGCGCACCTGTGGGTGATCTCACCGCCGATCCTGCTCCCCGGTCGTGCCCGCCGGCGCGCCCTTGCCCCGCGAGATGGTCAGGGCGGCGACCAGCGCCGCGAGCAGCAGCAACGACAGCAGCTCGAACGGCAGCAGCCAGGCGGAGAAGATCGCCTGACCGATCGGGTGCGGGGCGCCGCGCCCCTCGTGCACGGAGATCTTCTGGCCACCCACCGCCACCGCGAGGGTGCCGCCGAGCAGTCCGGCCACCGCGAGCCCCGCGAGCGCCGCCGCGGCCCGCTGGGCAGGGCCGCCGGACAGATCCGGCCGGATCCCCATCGGAGCGCGGGTGAGCATGAGCGCGAAGAGCAGCAGCACGACGACGGCGCCGACGTACACGAGCACCTGCACCAGGGCCACCACCTCGGCGCCGAGCACCAGGTAGCTCGCGGCCAGGCCGCCCAGGGCCACCACGAGCCACAGCGCGGCGTGCACGACCTGGCGGCTGGTCACGGCCGCGAGCGCAGCCGCGGCGACCAGTACCGCCAGGGCCACGAAGACCACGTCAAGCCCGGTCACGGCCGCCCTCCTTCGTGCCCGGCGCGTCCTGCTGGGCCTTGGCATCCGCGGCCTGACCCGCCGCGATCATCTTGTCCGCGGCCTTGGCCGCGGAGGCGAGTTCCTTGGGCGGAACGCTGGCCGGATCCGCGGGCGGCGGTGCGGGAATGCTGGAGACCCACTGCCCCAGTCGCTCCTTCTCGTGCACCAGTTCGCGGATGTCCAGCTCGGCGTACTCGAACTCGGGCGTCCAGGAGAGGGCGTCGAACGGGCAGACCTCCACGCAGATCCCGCAGTACATGCACAGCGAGAAGTCGATCGCGAAGCGGTCGAGCACGTTGCGCTGCCGCTCGCGGCCACCGCCCACGGCCGGAAGGGTCTCCTTGTGGGAGTCGATGTAGATGCACCAGTCGGGGCACTCACGTGCGCAGAGCATGCAGACGGTGCAGTTCTCCTCCATCAGCGCGATCGACCCGCGGGTGCGCGGGGCCAGCCGTGGGAGGACGTCCGGGTACTCGACGGTGTGCGACGGATGGAGCATCGTCTTCGCCGTCGTGGCGAGGCCCCGGACCAGACCGGCACCCCCGCGCAGGCGCCGCCCGGACACGTGGTGGTCGTCGGCCGGTGGAGCTGCCTCGTCCCAGGATTGAGCGGTCACGGGCACCATCCTGCCAATAGCCCGACGGCGCTCGCGAACAGCCTCGCCGCCAGGACCCCCCGAGGGTTTTTCCCGGCAAAAGAGGCATCGAAACATCACTCCCGGCAACGCTCAGCGTCTTTGGGTCACGACTGACCGCGATCGACCGCGCGGGCGCCGGTTCGGGCCGGCCCGGCAGCACCCACCGGAGCCGGCAGCACCCACCGGAGCCGGCAGCACCCACCGGAGCCGGCCGCGCCTAGGGCTCGAGGACATCCCCCACACCGTGCACGGCGGCGCGTACCGCGTCCAGCAGCCAGGCCAGCAGTTCGACCTCGCGCCCGGCCCGCTCGACGGGACCGGTCCCGGTCGTCTCCGCCCGGAAGAGCAGGGTCGCCACGGAGTCGGGGTCGCTGGTGCGCAGGGCCGCCACCCAGCGGGCCGCCTCGTGCACCGGCGCACCGGCGTCCCCCCGCATGCTCACGAGTCCGCCGAGGACACCCGCACCGAGATCCGCCGCCGCACCCGCCCCCGGCTCCCGGTGCGCGGGGCCGGCCGCCGGGCGCCCGCCGAGGGTGCTGGACACGCCCGCCCCACTCGGCCCGGCCATCCCGGGGTGGGGGGCGCTCGCGATCGGCGCGGACAGCTCCCCGGTGACCATCAGCGCCGGCCGGTGGTCGGCGTCGGGGATCCGGTGGTACGGCGAGCAGGCGAGCATTGCGGTGAGGCGGCGCTGGCGGGGGGTGGTCCCGGGGGCGTCCGGGTCGTCGGTCAGCCCCCACTCGGCATGCTCGTCCTCGGGGAGCCAGGAACCCGGCGGGGAGACCGAACCCAGCGGGTCGACCAGCGGCGACTCCACGAGCACCGCCCGCCACCGGCCCGGGGAGAGGCTGGCCGCCGCCGCCGCGAGGAACCCACCGGCCGCCCGGCCCCGCACCGCGACCCGGTCCGAGGCGCAGTACCCCAGTTCGACGAGGGTGTCCCGGGCCGCGATGAGATCGCCGACGGCGACCCGCTTGCCCGCGCCCCGGCCCTGGCGCCACCAGCCCCCGCCCAGCTCGCCACCGCCCCGGACGTGCACGATCGCGACCACCACGCCGCGGTCCAGCAGGGAGAGCACGGCCGGGTCGAAGGCCGGCCAGTGGCAGCGACCGTAGGCGCCGAAGACGCTGAGCACGGCCGCGGCCTCGCCGTCCTTGGTGACGTCCCGGCGCCGCGCGAGCGTCACCGGCACCTGCACGCCGTCCGCGGCACGTGCCCAGACCCGCTCGGTGGCGTAGCGGGACAGCTCCACCCCGGGCACCGCCACCCGCCCGATCACCCGGCGCACCCCCGTGTCCAGGTCGAGTTCGACCCAGGCGGGCGGCAGGACCTGGTTCTCCTCCACGAAGACCATGCTGGAGGCGTCGAAGGAGTGCTGCCGGCACAGGCGAAGGTGGCCGTGCGGTGCCCCGGGGTGCACGTCTCGGGTGCGCCGGCGGCCGCTGCGGTCGATCACGCGCAGCACCGGCTCCCCCTCACGCCGTAGCAGCACCACCAGGTGACGGGCGAGCACCTCCACCCCGGTGACGGTGCCGCCCTCCCCCGCAGTCGCCGCGACCACGACCCGCCCCGGCTCGTCCGCCTCGGCGGGGTCCCCGCTGCCCGTTCCCGGCGGTACCGGCAGGTCGAGCAGCCGGAACTCCTCGTCCCCGTCGTTGGTGACCATGAGCATGCGGTCCGCGCCGCCGCCGTCCCAGCCCCCGGGCAGCAACGCGACGGCGTACCGCACCCCGGGACGGCGCGCGGCCACGAGCCGGGGCGGCTCGGCGATCGCGTCGGTCCGCAGGACGTGGGTCTGCGTGGCGTGGGCGGACTCCGAGGTGAGCAGGATCCAGGAGCCCTCCCGGCCCGCATGCACCCCCACCACGCAGTCGGCGTCCGGTTCCACCTGCACGACCGGGTCGACCACCGGGTCCGTGCCGAGACGGTGCGCACGGACCAGGCGGGGCCGGGCGGCGTAGACGAAGTCCCGGGAGTCCGCCGACCAGGCTCCCGAGGTGCGCCAGGGCCGGCCGTCGCCCTCGCCCCGCACGGGCAGGCGGTCTGCGGTGTCCGTGCCCGTGACGACGTCCCGGAACCGGATCTCGTGGCCCCGACCCCCAGGGCCGGGCGCATCGTAGGCGAGCAGCAGTTCGTCCGGACTGAGCTCGAGCAGTCCCTGCCCCGGCGGGTACCCTCCGGACCCCGCGTCCAGCAGGACGCGTTCGGTCCCCGTGACCGGATCGAGACGCAGCAGGGCATCACCCCTGATCCGGAATCGAGCGGCGCCCCATCGCCACGGCGGGGGGTCGCCGTGCTCGATGGCCCGACCAGTGATCTCCTCAGCCAGGGCCTGACGAAGTCCGCGCAGGTGAGCGGTCGCACCGTCGTGGTGGGCCCGCTCCGCGCGGAGGTAGTCCAGGACGTCGGGATCACCGAGGTCGCGCAGCCATGCGTCCTCGATCACGGCGGGCACGGTACGCCGACACGCCCGCCGGAGCACCTGGATCGGAGAAGTGCACTTCGGTGGCACGAGGGGCGACCGGGCCCTCTGGCGCCCTGTTCGGCGCGACATACGGGACGTCCGGCCCGACTCGTCCGGGCGAACGTCACCCGGATCCGGGCGAACCGGGGCATGGGAAGGGTGTTCTCCGTGTCCACCGCCCACTACCGTTCGTCAGATAACGGTGACCATCGCCACATGCACCCCATCGACACCTGCACCCCACCGCCACAGATACGACACCGCCGAGGGAGCGAACGTGAGTGAGGCAACGGACGCCGAGGTCGTCGTCATCGGCCTGGGTGTGCTGGGCAGCGCCGCTGCCTGGCAGCTCGCCCGTCGAGGCATCCGTGTGGTCGGGCTCGAACGGTTCCGGTTCGGGCACGGCCGGGGTTCCTCCCACGGCGAGAGCCGCAACCTGGGGATGACGTACCACACGCCGGAGTACGTCGCGCTCGCCCGCTCGGTGCTCACGGACTGGGCCGTGCTGGAGGGTGAGGCCCGCCGGACGCTGGTGCGGCGCTGCGGCGGGGTGAAGATCTTCCCGGAGAAGGGGGCCGTGGACCCCGCCCCCTACCTGCACAGTCTCGAGGCGGCCGGGGTGCCGTTCGAGCTGCTCGACGCCGCCCAGGCACGCACCCGCTGGCCCGCCCTCGCCGTGCCGGACGGCGCGCAGGTGCTGTTCCACGACCGGGCGGGCATGGTGCCCGGCACCCTGTCCACGCTGACCCTGCAGGACCGCGCCCGCGCGCACGGCGCGAGGCTGCACGAGAACACCGAGGTCACCGGCATCGAGGAACTCGGGGACGGCGGCGCGAACCGCGTGCGGGTGCACACCGCGGACGGGCGCTCCCTGGATGCGCGCAGCGTCGTGGTCACCGTCGACGGCTGGACCAACCGGGTGCTCGCGAGCCTGGGCGTGCAACTGCCGCTGACCGTGACCAAGGAACAGGTCGCGCACTTCGCGGTGAACGGACCCCACTGGTCGCGGTCGGCCCCCGAGCGGCACGCCCCCGAGGCCTTCCCGATGTGGACCTGGATGGACCGGGCCAGCTGGTACGGGTACCCCACGCACGGGGAGGCCAGCATCAAGGTCGGCCAGGAGTTCGGCGGCGCCGAGGTCGATCCGGACAGCCGCGACTTCGCCCCCGATCCCGCGTACGTGCAGCGGATGCGCGAGTTCGTGGCCGAGCTCGTGCCGGGGGCCGGCGAGCTGATCCGGGTGAACTCCTGCCTGTACACGGTCACCCCGGACCACGACTTCGTGCTCGGACCGGTGCCCGGTCACGAGGCGGTCGTGGTGGGGCTGGGCGCCGCGCACGCCTTCAAGTTCGCGCCGTGGTTCGGGCGGGTGCTCGCCGACCTCGCCCTGACCGGTACGACATCCGCCGATCTGACCGCCTTCAGCCCGTCCCGGCCCGCCCTGGCTGCCGGCGCCCCGCCCCCGGACCGGTCCGGCCGTCCTGCGTGACGACACGTACCGGCCCGGGTCCGTCGGTCCCGGTGGGGCTCAGGTCGATCCCTGCCGGGCTCGGTCAGTCCCAGCACAGGCAGAACGGCTTGCCCGCCGGATCGGCGTAGACCTGCCAGTTCTCCCCGCCGGAGGACAGCGAGGTGGCACCGAGCTTGAGCACCGACACCTCGGCCTCGTCGATGTCGTCGACGGTCACGTCGAAGTGGACCTGCTGCGGATGTTCGGGGTCGGGCCAGTGTGGTGCGCGGTAGTCGGTGACCTGCTGGAACATGACCGGCTGGGCGCCGTCCTCGCCGATCATCGCCATGCCCTCGCCCTCGTACGTGACGGGCTTGCCGAGGAGTTCGGCGTAGAAGATGCTCAGCTCCCTGGCGTCCGGGCAGTCGAGCATCACGCCCATGAGCGTGGTCTCCTGGCGCTCCGGGAACAGGCACAGGTCGAACGGGTGCCCGGCCGGGTCGGCCAGCGTGCACCAGGTCTCGTTCCTGCGCAGTAGTTCGGCGCCCAACTCGACCGCCTTCGCCGCCCCGGCGTCGAGGTCCGGCACGCGCAGGTCGAGATGTGCCTGCTGCGGGTGCCCCGGGTCGGGCCACCGCGGTGGTACGTGGTCAGGGCTGCGCTGGACGGCGATCTGCCACCTGTCCGCGGTCACCAGGCTGACCCAGTCGTCGTCGGCGTCCTGCTCGGTCCACCCGCCGAGGGCGGTGTAGAACGCGGCGAGCCGCCGGGCGTCAGGTGCGTCGAGCGCGACCGCACGCAACGTGCCGATCATCGGATAATCCCTCCTGATGTGAGTCACGTCACTGCACATCATGTCCGGAGGAGCTCGCCCGTGCCTCCGGAGATTCCCTCTGCGCGGCGACCGGAGGGATGCCCGCGCCAGCAGGCACCTCCTGGTGAGGGCCTTCACCGGGCTGGCTGGCACCGTCCGCCAGGCCGGGGGCGCTCTCCGCCAGACATCCGCCGGTCACAGAGCGCCGCCGCCCTACCGAGGAACGATCTTCTGCTGGGGCCACTCGACTTCGGGAAAGGTCGTCACGAGGCGCCAGTCCCATGCCTCCACGTCCGACCCCCACGCGCTCAGATGGACGGGACCGTGGTCGAGAACGGCAACGAAGCCCTCGGGCAGCGTCGCGAACCACATCGCGAAGTCGACGCCGTCGACCGGCACCGGTCGCCACTGCCAGGGAGGACCGGGGAGTTGTTCCGCGAGCCGGCGCCCGCGGAGCCCATGCTCCTCGAGGAGGCGGCGCGATTCCTCACCAGAAGTGCCAGGCAGGACAGTGCTCAGGAGGAGACTGGTGACGGCGTCCCGGGCGCTCTCCCGGAGGTCGTCACCCGTCCACCGCGCCAGGTCAGGCCAGGCACGGCCACCCCGGCGGGCCGACGTGCGCAGCCGCAGTTCCTCCCCCTGGTCCCCGTAGAGCACGTCGACATGGGCCAGGCCCTCGTCCACGCGCCCCACGCCGCCCCACACCGCACCCGGCCGCGGACCGCCCTCCAGCATCAGGACGGGGAGGTCGAGGTCGTGCCGTTGATGATCCACGAATTGATTGTGGACCATGACCACAGAGGAACCGGGGTGAATTTTCCGGACCCTTGTGAACGAAAGGAATCACTCCTATATTTGCGACCACTTTCGGTGTCTGAGCAGAGGCGTCACGCCGATCCGACTGCCCCGGCACCGCTCCCACCCGCTCGTGCGCGTTCCCCGGCCGAGGCGGACGTGCGCGCTCCGCTGCCCTCAGGGAGGAAGTCACGATGATTCATCGACCACCAGGAAGGTCGCCTCTGGACCCTGCGACCCCACTCCGCCGCCGCCTCCGACCGGCCATGGCCACGCTGGCGGCGATCTCGATCGCCGGGGGCGGGCTGCTGATGGCGGTCACGGGCAGCACGCAGGCCCAGGCCGCTGCGGGCGTCGAGGACGACGGTGCGGACTGTGCCGTGTCTCTGCCCGGCTCGACGACCTCGAACTCGAAGCTTCCCGACCCCTTCACCAGGCTGAATGGCACACGGATCACTGCGAAGTCCGACTGGCGCTGCCGCCGCGAGGAGATGAAGCAGCTGCTGGAGAAGTACGTCTACGGCAGCAAGGCCGGCAAGCCCACCGTGAGCGGCACGGTGTCGAGCACGAACATCACCGTCAACGTGAGCGCGAACGGCAAGAGCGCGAGCTTCTCGGCGAGCGTCAGCCTGCCGAGCGGCACCGGGCCGTTCCCGGCGGTCGTGACGTACGGCGGGATCGCGGACACGACCACGATCAAGAACGCCGGCGCGGCCATCATCAACTACGACCCGTACCAGTTGGGCAAGGAGGGCACGGCCCGCAACAACAAGCAGGGCGCGTACTACACCCTCTACGGATCGAACAGCTCCACCGGACTGTTGCAGGCCTGGGGCTGGGGCGTCAGCCGCATCATCGACGTCATCGAGCAGTCCGGCGGCAATGTCCTCCGCGCCGACGGCGTCGGCATCACGGGCTGCTCCCGCTTCGGCAAGGGCGCCATCGTGGGCGGCGCATTCGATCAGCGCATCGCGCTGACGATGCCGATCGAATCAGGCACCGCGGGCGTCCCGATCCTGCGCGGGGTCAACGCCGAGGGTGCGCAGAGCCTGAGCAACGCCTACAGCGAGCAGCCCTGGTTCGGCGATGCGTTCTCGTCCTACACGGGCAACCCGAACGCCCTGCCGGTCGACACCCACGAACTGCTGGCCCTGGTGGCGCCGCGCGGCCTGTTCGTCATGGACAACCCGCACATCGTGAACCTCGGCCCGAAGTCCGCGAGCGTGGCGGCGCAGGGCGCCCAGGAGGTCTACCGGGCGCTCGGGGCGACGGACAGCATCACGTACTGGTCCGACGTCCAGGACGGCACTCACTGCGCCACCCGGCCCGAGTGGAGCGCCCCGCTCACCGCGAACATCAAGAGGTTCCTGCTGAAGGCCAGCGCCACGACCGGCGGAATGCACATCTCCAGTTCCGCAAACGGCAGCCTGGCGCAGTGGCGTGACTGGTCGACCCCGACCCTGACCGACAACGGCAGCACGACGACGACCACCACGACGACTCCCGCCGTCACCACAACGACCACCACGACGACTCCCACCGTCACCACAACGACCACTACGACGACTCCCACCGTCACCACCACGACCAGCACGAGCCAGCAGGGCGGCAGCTGCACCGCGACCGCATCCACGAACGCCTGGGCCGGTGGGTACGTCCAACAGGTCACCGTCAAGGCGCCCGGCAACACCACCGGCTGGCGGGTGACGATCGGCATCCCTGCGGGCGCCGCGATCACCAACAGCTGGAACGCCACCTTCAACGGCAGTAGCGGCACGGTGACGGCCACGAACCTGAGCTACAACGGCAACGCCGGCGGCGGTGGCGCCCAGTTCGGCTTCCAGGGCACCGGGAGCCCGACCGGCATGACGTTCTCCTGCACCGCGAGCTGACCGGCTCCTGCAGCAAGCACTGAGCGCGAATCCGGTGGCCGCCCCTGGACAAGGGGGCGGCCACCGGGCCCAGGATCCCTGGGCGACGGCGTCCGGGCGCAAGATCGGGGGTGCAACAAAGGCGGTGCGACAAGGCCGGGGTGCAACACGGTCAGGGGCACCGGGCGGAATTCCGGAGAGCGGCCAGGCAGGCAGAGAACGACCGCGCAGGGAGCTCAGGGAAGGGAGAGGTCCTTGGCCAGGTGAACGAGCTCATGCCTGCCCAAGGGCTGGATGTGCGTGCGCCGGTAGCCGTGACGCTCGTAGAGCCGCAGGTTCGCCGCCGAGAGGGACCCGGTGAACAGCCGGATCTCCCGGGCCTCGGGCAGGGCCTCCTCGGACTCGCGCAGCAGCCGGGACCCGAGCCCCTGCCCCTGCAGGTCCGGTGCCACGCACAGCCGTCCCAGCTCGACCACGCCGTTGTCGGCCGGTCGCAGCCGCACGGCGGCCACGAGTCGCGTCCCGGCCCGCAGTCCCAGGGCCAGGAGAACGGGATCGGCGAGCTCCGCGGTGATCTCGGCCAGGGACTCCACCAGGGGTGGCAGGTGTGGCTCGTCGCTCAGCTGTGCCTCGGTGACGAAGGCGGCCCGCTGCAGGGTCATCAGTTCCCCGGCGTCCGAAGGGCCGAGCCGCGTCGAGCGCGCAGAGCCCGTGGTGCTCACCGGGCCAGTCTGGCAGCCGCAACGAGCCGTCCGATCACGCGGCACGGGAGCACGGGAGCACGGGAGCACGGGAGCACGGGAGCACGGGAGCACCGGAGCACCGGAGCACCGGAGCACCGGAGCACGGAACAGCACCGGAAGCACGGCGGAGCGGGGGCGAGGACCCGGGCAGAACGGGAACGACGCACGCGGCCAGGGCCCAGGCGGCGAGAAACGCATGCGGCGAGCGACCCGCGCAAGGAGCGATCCGGGCGACCGAGGGCACCGGACCGGGGTGGCCGGCGGGTCGATCGGCGCTTCGACCCGCCGGCCACCGAGACGGAATACCGGGCCCGACGCGGGGCGCATCGGGACACGGGTGAGCCGTGACATGTCAGCCAGGATGCCCGCTCACACCGGTCCAGTCGTTCGGCGGCCGCAAAAGGTTGCTCGGGCAACTCGTGCAATGCCGGTGGTGCGCACCCACGCTCAGTAGGAGTCCGCGATCTCGCGTTCGAGCTGGTCGATGGCGGTATAGGTGGGTCGGTGCACGCTGGCTCGGCTACGGCCAAGTCGCTTGGACTCGTACAGCGCGGCGTCGGCGAGACTCAGCACCATGGACCCTGGTGATCATGAGTGTGCCGGTGCTGACGAGCACGTGGTAGGTCCAGCGCGGGATCCTGCGGCCCACCACGAGCAGTCCCCCGCCGGTGAGCACGGCGACCAAGGCGATGCCGGCGACCACCGCAGTGTGCCCACCCGGCCGGGGGGACAGCAGGGGGACGAACGCCAGCAGGCCCGGGGCGAGGAAGAGCGAGCCCTTGGTGGTGCTCATCACGGCGGGCGTGGCGATCGAGGGCCCGGCGGACCACCAACCGCCGCCGGCGCGGGCCCACCGCCGGGCGAGGGCTCTGCCGCCCGAACGCTCAGATCGCTGCGACGGCAGGTCAGGCGTCATCAGCGCTCCTGATCGGTGATCGTTTCCCCGCTGCAGGGACGGCAGCACGACGGCGCACGGCAGCAGGGACCGGGAACGGAAGTGGTTTCGGCATCGGCGACGGCAGGCGCGATCCCCCGGGCGGGTGATCGGACGTCACCGGCGTCCGGGCCCGTGCTCCGGGCCGGGCTGCTCAGCGCTCCAGGTCGAGCCGGTGCTCCTGGTCGGGCTCAGTGCTCCTGTCCAGGCTCAGTGCTCCTGTCCAGGCTCAGTGCTCCTGGTAGGAGAACCTCTCCTCGCGCCAGGCGTCCCCGGTGAAGTGGTAGCCGCGTTCCTCCCAGAAGCCACGCCGCGGCTCGTCGAGGTACTCCCAGCCACGGAACCACTTGGGGCCCTTCCAGCTGTACAGGTGCGGGATCACCAACCGCACCGGGTAGCCGTGCTCGGGCGCCAGCGGCTCGCCGTTGTGATGCGTGGCCAGGATCGCCCGCGGGGAGGCGAGGTCACCGAGCCGGACGGTCGCGCAGTACCCGTACTGGGCGTAGACCATCACGTGCTCCACCTCGTCGGCCGGCGGGAACGCGTCAATCACGTCCCGCGCGAGCACGCCGCCCCACACGTTGTCGAGAACGGTCGTCCCTCCCGCGCAGTGGAAGTCGGCCGTGACCGTGGTCTGCGGGAACTCCATCAGCTGGGCGAAGGTCAGGTCGTCCCGGTGCCCGGGAACCGCAGAGGCGCCCCAGAAACTCATGGTCCAGGCTTCGGGCTTGGGCACTCTCGGGACCGGGCCGTAGTGACGCACCCGCAGCTCATCCACGCGGCGCTGCCCGGGCGGGGTCACCCGCTGGTCGGCCTCGAGGTGTTCCTCGTCACTCACCGCAGGACGCTCCCGCTCATGGCCGCCCTTCGTGCGCCGGTGGCCGGTCCTGCTGGCCGGCGGACAGCTCGCCGCCGACCGCACACATGACCCGCACCCGGCTAACGTATCGATGCCCACGCGGACCGGAGTAGGCACCTCTGCCTGATCGCAGCCGCCAGCCTAGCGGTGCGAAGCGTGACTTCAGGCGGCTGTGCGTCATCCACCGCGATTTCGGCGGAACGGACGCCCGGCTTGAGACAGGCGGGAGACCCTGGCGCCGTCCTCCACGGGCCCGGGGCCGCCGTCGCCCGGCCTCGCGGAACTGCCGTCCCGGGCCCGTGCCGGGACACCCGCCGTCCCCCACCTGCTCTCCCGGGAACGGACCGCCCACGGGCATCGGAACCCCACTCACCGCCAGACCACGGCGGCGAGATACACGTGCACCCCGGATGACGCATCCTGCAGGACGAGGGACAAGGTCCGGGAGGCCGTCCCCCCAGCCGTGTACCGCACGCTCACCACCGAACCGCCGGTGTGCCCCGGCAGCGAGACCTGACTCGCGCCGGAACCCCCGTCCAGGCCGGCGGATACCCGGCCGCTGCCCCCGTCAGTGCCCGCGTACAGGTCCACCTCGCCGGCCTCCGTCCCCACGGGCACCGTGATCCGCGCCTGCGCGGGGTCGGCGGACAGCTCGAGCCAGGTGGTGTCCCCCGTCCGGTCCTGCTCGGGCGCACCCCCGGACCAGGCGACGCTGAATCCTCCCGACTGCACGGCGTCCGAGGAGGCGACGGCGTCCACCGGGGTTCCGGTCACGGACGCCGTGGCCCGCTTCAGGCGCACCGGCTTGCCGTCCTGACGGCTGCCGGTCACGACCCAGTCGCGCACGCCGGTGGCCGGGAGCGTGAAGGAGTACCCCTGCGACCGGCTCACCACTCCCACGGTCACCGATCCCGCCGTGCCGGTGAAGGTGGTCGACGGCGCCGAGGACGTGCCGGACGGGGTCGTCGGGTCGGAGGATACGGACGTCGAGGCGTGCGCCGGGGTCCCGGTACCGGCGGTGCCCGCCGCGGTGACGGCGCCCCCGCGGTTCACCGTGCGGGTGCTGGCCGGGCTGCCCACTGCTGCTCCCGCGGTCCCCGTGGAACCCACGGGGAGGTTCTGCGCCGCACCGGCCACGCTCACGGTGGCCTTGGCCGCCGAGCCCACGAGGTACGAGTCGTCGCCCTGCCGGTTGCCCCCCAGCGAGGCGGCCCAGGTCAGACCGATCGCGACCACGAGCACGGCGGCCGCTGCCGCCGCTGCCCAGCCCCAGCGCGGACGGCGGGACCCGTCCACCACGCGGTCCCCGTCCAGCGGCCCCGCAGAGCCCCCCAGGCCCGCCGAGGCAGCCGCACGGTCCCGGTCCGCCGACCGTTCCCGGTCATGGTCCCCGAAGCGCATCACGTCCCGCTCCGACCAGTCCGGCCGGTACCCACCGGCGGCCATGCGCTCGAGGATGCGCTGCCGGTCGACCGAGCACTCCTCGGCCGTGCCGCTCAGGAGGTCCGACAGCCCGGCGTCGCGGGCCCACTCCAGCTCGCCGCCGTCGACGGGGCCGAGGGGACCACCGGCCGCCCCGGCGGCGTTCTGGCCGTCGGACAGCGGCCAGGGGCCGGATCCGGGCGGCCTGCCGGGTCGGTCGCCGTGCCGGTGCGCAGGCTCCCCCGAGCCCGGGTCGCCGCCGTGCCGCGCCTGGTTCATGGAGCCCACCCCCGGCTCATCCCGCCCGCTCCCAAGCTCATGCGGACCGATCCTGACGCACCCGACCCGCCAGGGCCCCCACGGAAGGCCCGTCGCCGGGACCGAGCAGCCGCTGCAGGTCGGCCAGGGCACGCGAGGTCTGACTCTTCACCGTGCCCACCGTGACGCCGAGTACCTCGGCGGTCTCCCGCTCGGACAGGTCGAAGGCGAACCGGAGCACGACGCAGTTGCGCCGCCCGGTCGGGAGCAGCGCCAGGGCCGCGCGCACGTCCACCACCGCGGCGCCGTCGGGCAGCTCGGTCACCTCTCGGGCGTCCGCGCACAACTTGGGCATGGACCGGCGTTCCATGGTCAACCGACGGATGCGCGTACTCGCCTGGTTGACCATGATGCGACGCACGTAACTCAGCGGCTGGTCGCGGGTGACGACCCGGCTCCACTGGTGCCACACCGCGAGGAAGGTGTCCGAGGCGAGATCGTGCGCGACGTCGCGGTCCCCCGTGAGCAGATAGGCCAACCGGGTGAGGTCCTGGTGATGCCGCTCGAAGAATGCCGCGAAGCCGGCCGCGGGCGCGTCCTCGTGTGCGGGCATGAGGCGGCACGCTAGCCCTCGCCCCACGCTGCGGCAACACCCGCGGAGCCGACGGCACCGCACCGGCGGACCGGGTACCTGCCGCATCGACGGGCCGGGGGGCCGCCACGCCGGCCGGGCCAGCGGTGCTACCCGTGCCGGCGTCGCCGGACACCCGAGAGCACCGCCCACGCGGCACCGCCCCGTCGCTCAGCGCGTGACCACGATCACCGAGGTGATGGCGAGCTGGATCAGCGACACCGGCACGAGCACGCCCCAGGCCAGGCGCTGCAGCTGGTCCTCGCGCAGGCGGGGCCAGGACACCCGCAGCCAGATCACGACCGTGGCGACGAGCAGGGTCTTCAGCAGGGTCCAGCCCGGTCCCAGGGTGCCGGACCACGGACCGCGCCAGCCGCCCAGGTACAGGACGGTGAACATGCCCGAGACCACGACGAGTCCCGCGTACTCCGAGAGCAGGAACAGCGCGAAGCGCAGGCCCCCGTACTCGGTGTACGGGCCGACGACGAGCTCGGTGTCGGCCAACGGCATGTCGAACGGCGGGCGCTGGATCTCGGCGATCCCGGCCACCAGGAAGACGAAGGCCGCGGGTGCTTGCGCCAGCAACCACCACGGGCGCCAGGCGTCCACCACGCCGACCAGGGACAGCGTGCCGGCCGCCATCGCGAAACTGCAGGCCGCCAGGACGAGCGGGAGCTCGTAGGCGAGCAGCTGGGCCGCCGACCGCAGGCCCCCGAGCAGGGAGTACTTGTTGCCGCTCGCCCAGCCCGCGATCAGGCCGCCGAGGACCCCCACCCCGGTGGCCGCGATGACGAAGAGGATCCCGGCCGGCACGTCCGCCGCGACCAGGGACGGCGAGAGCGGGATGGCGGCCATGGCCACGATGTAGGGGACCATCGACACGGCCGGGGCGATCCGGAAGATCCACGGATCGGCCGCGGCCGGCAGCACGTCCTCCTTCTGCGCGAACTTGATGCCGTCCGCGACCAGCTGGGCCCAGCCGTGGTACGACCCGGCGTACATGGGGCCGAGCCGACCCTGCATGTGCGCCATCACCTTGTGCTCGGTCTGGCCGACCACCAGCGGGAGCACGAGGAACGCGCCCACCACGCACACCGCGCGTACCACCACGCCCAGGACGTCGCTCCCGGTCACGGCGTCACCGGCGGAGGCGAGCAGGGCCACGGTGGAGTGGATCGTCTCAGGCATCGCGCGGCCCCCAGGTCGTCGGGTCGGGGACGCCGGGCGGGGTCACCTTGCGGCGGCTGGGCGCGGCGTGCGAATCGGACTCGCCCGGTTCCTTGGCCCCCGGCCACGGTTTGCTCGCCCGGGCAGCGAGCATGAAGGACTTGCGCAGGGGGGTGCCCTCGAACCCTTCGGGCAGGAGCAGCGGGCGCAGTCCCAGGTCGCTGCCGTCCTCGAAGCCGGTGAAGTCGACCCCGAACATCTCGAAGGTCTCGCGCTCGTGCCAGGCGACACCCGCCCACACCGCGGTGAGGCTGTCGAGGGTCAGGTCGGCGTCCGGCACGCGGGTGCGCACCAGCACGCGCGGCACCCGGGCGTGTACCCGGTCCGGGCGCGAGGAGGCCACGTGCAGCACGACGTCCACCCCCGCGGGGTCACCGTCGGGCACGTCCACCGCGGAGAGCCAGTCGAGGAAGTCCAGGCCGAGTTCGTCGCGCAGGTGGCGGGCGGCGGTCACCCACGACTCGCGGGCCACGTCCATGCAGGGCGTGCCGTCGCCGTCGGCGGTGGGCTCACCGGTCACCCCGGGCACCCCGGCGAGCCGGTCGGCCAGGGTCACGGCGTCGGGCCGGTCCTGCGCACCTGCCTCCGTGGTGGACGCCGGGGAGGAGTCCTCGCTCACGGGCTCGTTCGTGCTCACCGGCGCCTCCACCAGGTCCTGCGCTCACGTTCGGGAAGAACGTTCTGTGGGCCGTACATGTACTCCGCTGTTCCTTCCGCGAAGAAGGGGGGCAGGAATGCCTCGCCCGGGCGGGTCTCGCCGGGAGGGTCGTCCGTGGCCGGTGTCGCCGAATGCTCCACCGGACCTCCGCTCCCCCCCGAGCGGGACGAGGCCGAGATGATGGCATCCCCGATGGATCCGAGGCCGACGTGCCGGTGCGGGGCCGCGCCGGGGGCCGAACGCCGGGCCGCTCCGGGATGCGAGGCGCCGTCCGGGGCAGGGGGCTCCTGGGCGCCGGGGGCCGGGTGTCTCGGGGTACGGGGCGGGGCGGAGCGCTCCGGCGGGAACAGGGGCGTGCCGGCGCGCGGCGCGGACGTCGCCGAGGTCGGCCGCGGCTCGGCCGCAGGGGGATGCGTCCTCCGGCTGTCGTCCGCGATCGGCTCGAGGCCCGGTACACCGGTCTGCTCCTCGGGGTCGACGTCCGCGAGATCGGCGTCGTCGAGATCGACGAGGTCGGCCAGTTCCTCCGGCAGGGAGACGGTGGGGCGTACGGGCAGGTGCACCATGGCCGCCTCGAAGGCGCTCCACGGCGGGGGCTCGTCCTCCGCAAGCGGCTGCCAGACGATGACCGGATCGACGTGGTCGCCGCCGCGGGCCTCGTCACCCTGACGTACCTCGTCACCCTGACGTACCTGGGCGACCTCCTCCTCGTACCGGGTCCGGCCGGCCCCCGGGGTACGACGCTCCACCGGCTCCACCGGCTCGGGCGCGAGCCCCGGCACCAGTTCGGGCGCCAGGCCCGGCACCGGTAGCCCGCCGCCGAAGGGCTCGGGCTGCCTGTCCACGATGGGCCCGGCCGCAGCGGTGCCCGCGTGTTCGACAGATGCGAACGGCTCGGTGGTGCCGTAGTGCTCGGCGTGCGCGAACGACTCCGACGCCGACTCCGACGCCGCCCCCGGCACGCCGAAGAACTGGGCGGTCTCCTGCACCATCTCCGCGGACCACCCGGGGACGCCGGCATCGGTGGACGCGAACGGATCGGGGGTCACCTCGGCCGGAGCGACCTCGATCGGGGCCGCCTCGACCGGCCAGGCGGCCGCGGCGGGCTCCTGCGCGCCCGGGGCCGAAGGCCAGCCGGGCACGACGGGCTCGAACAGCACGGCCGGAGGCTCGGACCACGCGCTCTGCGACCGTCCGAAGGCCCCGGTCGGCTCGGCGGTGAACGGAACCGCGCCCCCGGCAACTGTCACCGGCTCGACGAACCCGGCGGCGTGGTCGTCCGTACTGGGGCGGTCGACAGCAGGGGCGTGGTCGTCCGTACTGGGGCGGTCGACAGCAGGGGCGTGGTCGTCCGTACTGGGGCGGTCGACAGCAGGGGCACGGCCGGTCGTCGTGGGCCGGGCGGTCGCGGCGGGGACCTCGCCGACCTCGTCGTAGCCCTCGGCGGCCGGAGCGGAGGCCCTGCGCGAGGACGTCCCCTTGCGTGACGAGGTCGTCCTCGTGGTCTTGCGGGACGACCTGGCGGCGGGGGGCGCGGTCTCCGGCTCGGCGGGAGCAGCCTTGCGGGACGACGCAGCGGCGCGGGACGACGCACCGGCGCGGGCCGTCGGGGACGGTTCGGCGTGCGGGTGCTCGACCACCGTGGGCGCTGCGCGGAAGGCCTCCGCGGTCTCCCCGGGCGCGACATCCACAGGCACAGCGTCGACAGGCACAGCACCGACATCGGCGGGCACAGCACCGGCGACGGGCACAGCGTCCGCAGGTACGACATCGACCGGCACGACGTCCGGGAACACGGTCTCCGCGGACACCGTCGGAGCCGCCGCGCTCGCCTGGATCGCTGCCTGGCGGGCCGCCCGGGACGGCGGGGGCATGTCGTCCGCGAAAAGGATCATGGGGATCTCGGAGGTGACCGGTTCCAGGAGCACGACGGGCTCGACCACCGCGGCCCGGAACGGGCCGGCCCGGAACGCCCAGTCGCCGCGGCGGCCTCCCTCGGAACCGCTCGCGACCGTTTGGGTCGTGCTGTCGACCACCTCTCCGGGGACGACCGAGGCAGCAGTCGGACCGAGGTGGTCCGTGGCCCCGGCGTTCGGACCGCCAGGCCTCGGCGGCAGACCACCCGAGGCGGAATCCCCGGAGAGCCGAGGGTTCACGACCGCGCCCTCGACCACCGGTCGGTCGGACCGCTCGGACCGTGCGGAGGCACCGCCCTTCGGGGACCTCCCCTTCGAGGACCGTCCGGAGGCACCGCCCTTCGAGGACCGTCCGGAGGTGCCGTCCGGCGGAGAAGAGGCGTTCTCCCGGGAAAGGAGGCCCTGCCCTGCGGTGCCGTTCGAGGGGCGAGGGGTGTCCTCAGGAGCGGCGACGTCCCCCGGCACGCCGAGGACCGTGCCCGCGGCATCCGTGGGCACGGTGAGGTGTTCGTCGCTCGGGGCGATCGCCGAGGGCGGCGGCGGACCCGGTGGTGGCGGGCCCGGTGGTGCAGCCGGGGACGGCGGCCCGGTGGCCACCGACGGAGAGACAGGGCGCGGGGCTGGTGAGGCCTCGGCCACCACCGTCCTCGTCACCTTCACCGCGGAGACGCGGGAGTCCCGCCGTCCATGCCCCCGGGCGGAACGACCGGTCGCCGGGGTGACCAGGTCGCGCGTGGCCTCGGCCA
>CAZOWW010000062.1:0-32320 GCA_964583765.1 uncultured Kineosporiaceae bacterium | reverse complement strand
CGGCGGCCGGTCGTCGCCACCCGTGGGCGAGCAGGACGAGGGCTTCGCCGGCGGCGCTCATCGCGCCGAGAGTGATCGCGCTGACGGGCCTCTCGCCGGTGGTGGCGCCGGTGTTGTCGATGCGACCGAGCAGGAACAACAGTCCTGAGACGACCAGTGCCCAGCTCGCTGCCGACAGCCACGGCCCCCGCAGAGCGGAAGTCAGTCGTGAGTCCCCTTCGATCGGTGAGGGCTCGCGGACCTGGCGGTCCCGGTGCCCGTCACCTCGCGAATCTGGGGGCATGGATGCTCCTCCCGGTGGGCCGTGGCGTCCCGATCAGGGCAGGGCATCGGGTGCGGAGGGGGTCGGCTCTCCCGCGTACGCCACCTGGGCCTGGGACGTCGAGGGTGTGCGGTGGACGTCGACCGGGGGCCTCCCGGGTGCGAGCCCGGGTGCGCCACAGGTAGGCGAGAGCAGCCGCGCAGACCAGTGCCGAGATCCAGGTGTTCACGCGGAGCCCGAGGACGTGGTTGGCGTGGTCGACCCGGAGGAGCTCGACGCCGGCGCGGCCCACGGTGTAGGCGGTGACGTAAAGCGCGAAGGCCCGGCCGTGTCCGAGCCGGAACCGGCGGTCGGCCCAAAGCACGAGGACGGCGACGAGCAGATCCCAGATGAGCTCGTAGGCGAAGGTGGGGTGGTAGTAGCCCGGTGTTCCGCCGACGCCGGGCCGGGTGATGTGGAGCGCCCAGGGCAGGCTGGTCGGTCCGCCGTAGAGCTCCTGGTTGAACCAGTTGCCCAGGCGTCCGATCGCCTGGGCAAGAACGATCCCGGGGGCCATGGCATCGGCGAAGGGCGCCAACCGCAGTCCGTGGCGTCGGGCGCCGATCGCGGCACCGACGGCGCCGAGGGCGATGGCGCCCCAGATCCCCAGGCCGCCGTGCCAGATGGCGAACGCGTTCCACGGGTTGTGTCCGCGGGTGAAATACAGCTCCGGGTCGGTCAGGACGTGGTAGACCCGGCCACCGAGCACGCCTGCGGGCACGGCCCACACCGCGACCGCGTCCACCTCGTCGGCCGCTCCACCCCGGGCCACCCAACGCCGCCGTCCCACCAGCACGGCCACGAGAATCCCGGTCAGGATGCACAGTGCATAGGCATGCATGGTCACCGGCCCCAGCGAGACCTGCGACCAGGGCGGGCTGGGAACCGAGCCCGGCATCACGCTCGCGACCCTACCCGCGCTCGCCTGATTGCTCGACCGCAGCGAGGACGCGTCCGAGAAGCGCTCGCAGACCGGGGAAGGTGTTGCGGGGGAGTCCTGCCGGACGGGTCATCGGCCAAGGGACTGGCGGGGGTAGCCGGCCTGGGCGTGGTCGAACTGCTGCTCGACGGCGTGCCCGGCAGCGGTGGCCCCCAGGGCGCTCGTGGCCGCGAGCAGGAGCACAAATGTGGTGGCGAGCGGTCGGCGGCGGGGTGGTGGGGCGAGCAGAGCCCTGGTGCGATCGGGCACGTCATGGGTGACGGCCGTGGTGACCGTCTCCCGCGGGTCCGGGCTCTGGTGACGGCCTCGGGCGGCATCCCGGGCGAGGCCGGCGCGGGCGATGGCCCGGGCGGTGGTGGGCCGGTCGCCCAGTTGCGTCGCTGCGTCCTCGTCGGCCCAGCGTTCGACCGCCCTGCGCACGGCCCGGGCGGTGGGCCGGAGCAGGGGGTTCGCCGCGGCGGCGATGTCGCTGAGCTGGTTGTACGCGTGGTGGCGGTGGCGTCGGTGGGAGGCTTCGTGAGCGAGCAGCGCGCGGCGTTCGGCGGGCGGGAGAGCCTTGAGCATGGCGGTGGTGACGATGATCCGGCTGGTGAGACCGCTGAGGGTGTAGGCGTCCGGCTCGGCGCTGTTGATGACGATGAGTCCGTCCACGCCCGGTCCGAGTTGTCGGCAGGCCAGTTGGGCCTCGTGCAGTTGCGTGAGGTGCCGCAGGGCGCGGCCCGCGGAGGCGCCCAGCAGTCCGAGCACGAGGACGCCGAGGGCGGCACCGATGGCAGGGGGCAGGAGCTCCGAGTGGCTGAGCACGGGGGCGGACCAGTGGCCGATCGTGGCCAGAGCCGGGAGTTGGCCCAGGGCCCAGACCGCGGTGACGGCCAGCACGTACCCGCATCCGAGTGCGGTCGTGAGGGCGACCAGGGTCAGAAGGCGGACGGCGGTGGGTGGGGGAAGGGCTCGGGCCAGTCGTCCGGACGAGGCGGTGAGCACGGTGGCGGCCAGGAAGGGCACAGCGGCCAGGAAGGGCACACCGGCAAGCAACAGCCCCATGCCCGTCACCGGGGTTTCGCCTCCTCCGAGGGCTGGGCAGGCGGGGGCGAGGGCCGAGCAGCCGCGCCCGGGTCGCCCGGCGCCGGGTGGTCCTGCAGGAGCGAGGTCAGGACGGCCTCGTCCTCGGGGGACAGGGCGGCGACGAAGCGGGTGAGGGCCGCGGCCCGGTCGTCCTGGGCGTCCAGGAGGCGTTGCATCTGGCGGGCGGTGAGTGCGGCCGACAGCTCGGCCGGCTCCGCGGCCAGACCGTAGGCGAACGCACGCCCGGCGTTCGTCCGGTCCAGCGCGCCCTTGTCGTGCAGGCGGGCAAGAGTGGTCATGACCGTGGTGTAGGCGAGTTCCTGGCCGGTCGCTCGGGCCAGCTCCGCCTGGACCTGCGACGGGGTCACCGGGGCGTCGGCGGCGGCCACCACGGCCAGGACTTCCTGCTCGAGTTGTCCCGACTCACGCCGCGCACGTGCCTGGGCCACCGTTCACCGCCGTTCCGTCATCCACTACCTGAGCGTCCGGCATCCACTACAGGAGCGATAGTAGGACCTCGGGGTCCTCCGGGTCACGAGGTGAGGCCGGGGAGGTGAGGTCGTGCGAACCGGCCTCGGTGGCGGGGCGGCCCTCAAGCTACTATCGCTTGAGTAGTAGCTGTGGGCGGGGTTGTCGATCGACGCTCCTCCGGGAACCGCAGGCGCCAGGCGAAAGGCTGATCGATGTCCCACCTGAGCTATCTCGAGGCGATCGTCGTGGGGGCCTTCCAGGGCGTGACCGAGTTGTTTCCCGTGTCCAGTCTCGGCCACAGCGTGCTGGTCCCGGCGGTGGTCGGCGGGTCGTGGGGGCGCGACCTGAACGTTTCCGCCCCCGAGTCGTCGTACCTGGCCTTCATCGTGGGGCTGCACGTCGCCACGGCACTGGCGCTCCTGGTGTTCTTCTGGCGCGACTGGGTCGCGATCGTCCGTGGCCTGCTGACGTCCGTCGTCCACCGGCGGATCGAGGAGCCCCACGAGCGACTCGCCTGGCTCATCGTGATCGCGACGATCCCGGTCGGAATCAGCGGGCTGGCGCTGGAGCACCTGTTCCGCACCACGCTCGGACGTCCCGTGCCCTCCGCTGTCTTCCTTACCGTCAACGGTGCCGTGCTCTGGGGCGCCGAACTGCTCCGGCGACGTCCGCGGTCAGTTGCTCGATCGTCCGTCGCCCGTCCGGGGCCGGTGCCGTCGCCGGTGGGCCGAGGATCGCGGGCGTCCCAGGTGTCGGGGGAGTCCCGGCGTTCCGCGACCGCGGACGCCGGGGTTCTGACGATGGGCGACGTGGCCTCGAGCGCGAACGGCGCCGTCGCGGACGTCCGGCTCTCGGCGCTGGGCGTCGGGCGGGCGACCTTGATCGGCTCCTCGCAGGTCCTCGCCCTGCTGCCGGGCATCAGCCGATCCGGGGTGACCATGGCCGCGGGCCTGCTGCGCGGTCTCGACCACGAGGACGCGGCCCGGTTCTCGTTCCTGCTGGCCACCCCGGTCATCCTCGCGGCCGGGGTGCTCAAGTTGCCCGACCTGTTCGGGCCCCTGGGGGCCCGCATCCACGGGCAGGTCCTCGCCGGGAGCGTGGCCTCGTTCATCTCGGCCTACGTCGCCGTCCGATTCCTCACCCGCTGGTTCCACACCCGCACGCTCACCCCGTTCGCCATCTACTGCCTCCTGGCCGGAGCCGCGTCCCTGCTCTGGCTGACCCTGGGCAGCTGACCGACGAGGAAGAAGCACGATGCTGTTCCGGCTCCGCCGGCGCGGCAGACGTCCACGCCCCTCCGGTCGACACGGACGAGCCGCCCGGACCGGTTGCCCCCGGACCCTCCGGAGGGATTGGCGCACTGTGGCAGTCAGGGGCGTTCGTGCAGGGCTGTCAGGGGGCGTCGGGGTGGGGGAATGCCCCGGCCCCGGGGGAAGGTTCGAGCTCCAGGGTGGCGTTGGTGATCCTGAAGTGGTCCGCCAGGACGGTCCGGGCCGCCTGAACCGTCCGGTAGGCCTCATGCAGGCTCGGTTGTCCCTGCACGACGACATGGGCGGAGAGTGCGGGCACGTCGGAGGCCAGATTCCAGACATGCAGGTGGTGAATGCTCGCCACCCCTTCCACCGCGGACAGCGCGGTGATCACCGCATCGGGGTCGAGTCCGCGGGGAACGCCCTCCATCAGCACATGGGTAGCCTCATGCAGAAGGTGCCAGCCCGCCCAGGCCACCAGGACCGCGGTGACCCAGGACGCGCCGGCGTCCGTCCAGGTCCAGCCCCACCCGGCGATCATCAGTCCGGCGATCAGGGCGAGTGCCGAACCTGCGGCGTCAGTGGCCAGGTGCAGGTACGAGGCGCGCATGTTGAGGCTCTCGCCCTGGACGCGGTGGACCAGGACCGCGCTGGCCAGATTCGCCACGATGCCCAGCCCGGCGACGGCGGCCATGCCGGTTCCGTCGATGTGTCCGGGGGACTGCACCCGGTGGGCCGCCTCGACGCTGATCCAGCAGGCGGTGGCCACCAGCATCACGGCGCCGGCCTGCGCGGCGAGCACCTCGGCGCGGGCGAACCCGAAGCTGTGCCGTGCCGCAGCGGGCCGGGCGGCCAGGACGACCGCTGCCAGGGCGATGCCCAGGCCGACGACGTCCGAGCAGAGGTGAGCGGCGTCCGCCAGCAGCGCCAGCGATCCGAACATGATCCCGCCGAGCATCTCGACCAGGAGCAGCGCGACATTGAGGGCCAGCGCCCAGGCCAGCCCGCGACGCCGGTCGCCCCGCGGACCGGCCGGCCGATGGTCGAAGGCATGCTCGAACGCCGCCCCGGGTCGATGGTGGCGGGACGGCGCGGGAGTGGGGGAGTCGGCCCGGGGAGAGCCGGAGGTCACGACCGTTCGACGCCCATCGCGACGCGCGCCTCACCGGTGAGGCCCAGGTGCACGCTCACGCCGAGCTTGTGCAGCATTCGGGCCATCCCGTCACCCATCCGCTCCGCCAGCACCATCGTCACGTGCTCGTCCCGGATGAACCGGGCCACTCGGGCATGGTGTGCTCCCTCGGGTCCGGCATCATGCAGGACGTCCCACCGCACGACGTGCTCCCGCCAATCGTCGATCACTCCGTCGTGCACTTCCGCGACAACGACCCTCTCGGCTCGACCCCATCGGGAATCGATCGTCCCCTCATCGGTCACCGGGACACACACTCGCACCAAGACCACCACCTGAACTCGAAGCACTCGCTGTCGATCGAGGCAGACATCGCCGGGGGCGAGGGGAAGGGTGGGTGCTCCGGTCATCCCTGCCCCTGCCCCTGCCCCTGCCCCTGCGCCGTCAACGGATCACACCGCCTCAACAATAGATCCCATGATCCTACTATTGGAGCGCCGATGTCCGTGCGGGTCTCCGTTCGGAAACGGCTGTGACCGGGCAAACGGCGCCGGGAGGGGACGGGAGCGCGATCGCGCAGGTTCCCATCCGGTTCACGAACCGTCGCTCGGCGCCTTCCGATCCCGGTCTGCGGTGTTCAGGCCCAGCAGTCGGTACAGGGGACAGAAACCCACCACGGCGGTGGCCACAAGCACCACGGCCACGATGCCCAGCACGATCCCCAGAATCGAGCTCACCCCGGCGACCACGGCCACGACGGCCAGCACGGCTCCTATCACCAGGCGCGCAATTCGGTCCAGGGGGCCTTCGTTTCGCAACATGGCTGTCTCGTTTCTCTCGTGTCTATCTGTCCGTTTCGTTCGTTGTCATCTTCGCGCTGCTTGTCTGTCTGTGGGGCCGGCTTCTCCGGATCCCGCTTCGCGACCTCTTCTGGCTCCGGTTCCGCGCGGGCCCCACGGGTTCTGTAGGGGGCTTGCTCCGAGGCCGCGCCGGACCGGCGTCGCGGCGCGGGTTCTGTCGTGGTGCTGGGCGGGGTTTGGCGCCGGGGTTCGTTCGGGTCAGGTGTGGGTGGGTTGGGGGGTGGGGCCGGTGGGCAGGGGGAGGTCGGGGCGGATCAGACGCAGGGTGCTCAGGCCGCCGGAGAGCGTGGCCGAGCCGGGGAGGCCCTGTTGGTGCAGGATGCGCAGGGCGAGGTAGGACCGGAAGCCGGAGGCGCAGTAGACCAGCAGCGCGGGTCGACGGCCGGGCGGGGTGGGTGCCGAGGCCGCGGACAGGGCGCCGGCTCGGGTGAGGGCGTCGCGGACCTCGTCGAGCCGTTCGCGGAGCTCGGTGTGCGGGATGTTCAGGGCACCGCTGAGGTGACCGGCGGTGAACTCCTTCTCGCTGCGCACGTCCAGCAGGACCACTCCGGGCGCGGGGTCCGCCGTGTCGGAGCAGGCAGGGGCGGGTTCCTGGGCGCCCGGAGTGCCCGGCTCCGCTTCGGTCAGGGCGAGTGCGTCTGTCTCCGGGGCCTGCGAATCCGGGGCGTCGTGGGCGTACCAGAGCACGGTGTCACCCGCCAGGACGTTCTGGGCGACGAAGCCGGCCTGGTTGACCGGGTCCTTGGCCGACCCGAACGGCGGGGCGTAGCACAGTTCGAGGTCGGCCAGGTCGTGCACGCTCATCCCGGCGCGGATCGCGGTGGCGATCACATCGATCCGCTTGTCCACGCCGTCGCCGCCGGTGGCCTGGGCGCCCAGCACCTTCCCGTCCGGGGCGAACATCAGCTTGAGGTGCATGGCCCGGGCGCCGGGGTAGTAGCCCGCGTGGTGAGCGGGGTGCACGTGGACCACGTGATGTGCGACGCCCGCGGCCCGCAGGGTCTTCTCGTTCTTGCCGGTCGTGGCCGCGACGACGTCGAAGACCCGCACGATCGCGGTGCCGAGCACCGGGGTGCGCCGCCCGCGCCTCCCGAACAGGTGGTCGGCTGCGGCCCGGCCCTGACGATTGGCCGGCCCGGCCAGCGGCACCGCGGTCGCCGCGCCGCTCACCGCGTCGACGACCTCGATCGCGTCGCCCACGGCGTAGATGTCCGGGTCACTGGTGCGCAGGGTGTCATCGACCAGCACGTGCCCGCGCGGGCCCAGGGCCAGGCCCGCCGCGCGGGCCAGGGAGCTCTCCGGACGGACCCCCACGGCCAGCAGCACCAGATCCGCGCCAAGCTCATCCCCGTCGGACAGGCTCGCGACCACCGCGCCGCCCTCGTCCGGTCCGGCGGCGCGGATCGCCGTCAGTGACACCGAGGTGCGCACGTCCACCCCGCCGCGCGTCAGGGCCTGTTCGACCGCGCGAGCCAGTTCGGGGTCCAGCGGCGGGAGCACCTGGTCGGACAGTTCGACCACGCTGACCGCCAGTCCCCGGTGCACCAGGGCCTCGGCGACCTCCAGGCCGATGAATCCCGCGCCGACCACTACCGCACGCCGTGCACCCGCGTCCACGAGCTCCTGCAGGGCGTCCACGTCCGGGATGCTGCGCAGCACCCGCACCTGGGGCAGGTCCACCCCCGGCAGGGGCGGCACCAGCGGGGCGGCACCCGTGGCCAGCACGAGGGTGTCGTAGGCCTCGTCGTACTCCCGGCCGGAGGCCACCTCGCGCACGCGCACGCTGTGCGCGGCCCGGTCCACCCCGACCACCTCATGGCCGGTGCGCACGTCCAGGGCAAGGGCCGCAGCCAACGACTCGGGGGTGTGCAGGATCAACTTCGACCGCTCGGGGATCTCCCCGCCCAGGTGGTACGGCAGCCCGCAGTTGGCGAACGAGACGTACGGGTCCTTCTCCAGCACCGTGATCCGGGCATGCTCGGCCAGGCGACGGGCCCGGGCCGCGAAACTCATGCCACCGGCCACTCCGCCCACGACCACGATGCGCGGAGCCGGCCCCGGCGCCTGGACGGACCCGGGCACGGACCCGGGTCGCGGCAGGGCTTCCACCCCGGACATCGACCCGGCCTCAGACCCGGACGTGGACTCGGCGCTCATGCTGGTCCCCTCTCACACACTCACCGGCAGGCCTCTCGCGCTCACCCGCAGGCCTGATCACTTCCCTGACACCCACGGTCCCGATCCCTGGTCGGTGCCCGCAGGCCCGATCACCTCAGAGACACGTGCATCGCTGTTCCTCAGGCACGCCCGCGAGCGCCTGGTCCACGTGCTGGCCGCACCCGGACCAGGTGATCTTCGAGCACACCGCGCACTCGACACGACTGCACATGAGGGCCCCTTCCTCGGGACGACGGACGCCACCGCCGCCGACCATGCATCGGATACCAGCAGGAACGTGAATACCCTTGGGGGTATTCCCATCCTGACCCGACCGGACGATGATCCACAAGATGAGGCCGATTGCGGTGGCGTCGACCATCTGTGGTGGATTCAGGAGGTGGTCACGGGCTTGCCGGCGCCCGTCCAGGCGGTGATCCCGCCGGACAGGTCGACGACCTGGGTGAAGCCCGATCCGAGCATCTGCTGGAGCGCCATCCCGGAGCGGACTCCGGTGCGGCAGTACACGGCGTAGGTGGCCGAGTGGTCCAGGGATCCGATCTGCGAGGCGAAGTCCGTCGCCTCGACGTCGACGTTCTTCGCGCCCGACAGGTGGCCGGCAGCGAACTCCGCCGGCGTTCGGACGTCCAGCACCACGACCCCCGGTCGCGAGATGAGGTCCGAGAAGGCGTTCACGTCCAGGTGTGCGCCGGCCGTCACCGTTGCCGCGCTGCCCCCGGGGCTGGTGGAGGTGGCGTGGGAGGAGGACCCGCACCCGGCTGTCAGGAAGGTGAGGCCGGCGGCAACCAGGACGGGGAGGGCACTTCGGACACGGGCAAGCACGGGGTCACTCCTGGGGATTCGCGATGGATGAAGATGTGGGGTGAAGGACGCCGGCGCGGCGACCTCGACCAGGGTCACCGACGGTGCGTCGGCGCCGGATGGTCCGGCAGCTGCCAGAGCCGCGCCCGAGGAATTCCGCCCGCACGGCAGTGCCGGCGTGGCAAGGGAGGGTCCGGCGTCTGTGGCTGGATCGCCTCCGTCCCTTCACCATGGGACGATATATCGGCAAGACATCGTGGACAAGAAGGTGCCGTGCCCCACTGGGAGGAACCCCGCATGCCGAGCGAGCGCCCTGATCCCGGCGCAGGATCTCCCGACGTGCCCCCTGCGACCGGCGAAGCTGAGGAGTCTTCTGGTGCCCGCGGGCGTTGCCACCCGGAGCACGAGGGATGCCACTGTGCGCGTCGCCGGGCGGCTCGCACGCGACGCGGTTGGGTGCGCGCGGCGGTTCTGGCGCTGTTGGCCGAACGCCCTATGCACGGCTACGAGATGATCTCGGAGCTCGCGGAGCGGACGCACGGCGCCTGGCGTCCGAGTCCCGGTTCGGTTTACCCGATGCTCCAGGTGCTGCAGGAGGAGGGCCTGGTGGCCCCGGACGCCGCCGAAGAGGGCCGTCGGTCGTACCGCCTGACCGCCGCGGGGCGGGAGTTGGTCGGTAGGCACAGTGAGCTTCCCCCCTGGGCGGGGCTGACCACACCCGCGGATCCCCTGGATGCCAGGTTGCGCGAGGTGATGGCGGCCCTGGCCGGGGCGGTCGACCAGGTCCTTCTGGTCGCCTCGACCGGCCAGAAGGAACGCGCCGTGGACCAGCTGGTCGCGGCCCGTCGCGCCCTGTACGCGCTGCTGGCCGAGGACCGGTCACCGGACGCCGAATCCCACGAGCGGCCCCCGACGCCACGGTGATTCCCGCGGCACCGGGTGCTGGTGGGCTCTCCTGGCGTCCCGGATGTTCGCGGTTCACGTGGTGGCGGCGAGCTCGGCGCGCACCTCGTTCATGTCGACCTCGCGTACGGCAGCGATGACCTGCTCGAGCGCGGCCGGAGGCAGGGCACCGGCCTGGTCGAACAGCAGGATGCCGTCGCGGAAGGCCATCAGGGTCGGGATGGACGTGATCTCCATGGCCCGGGCAATGCCCTGCTCGGCCTGGGTATCCACCTTGGCGAACGTGATGTCCGGGTGGGCCACGGAGGCCTTCTCGAAGGTGGGCGCGAACATGCGGCACGGGCCGCACCAGGAGGCCCAGAAATCGACCAGGACGATTCCGTCGCGCTCGATGGTGTCCTTGAAGGTCTTCTCGGTCAGGGTGATGGTCGCCATCGGTGTCCTTCCAGGTGCGGGGTGGGGGTCTCGGATCGGGCGAGCAGGATCAGCGGTGGGGCTGGCGGAGCCAGCGCAGGTGTTCGGTGGCGCCGAGGAGTTCGAGGCGACGCCACAGGGCGCTGCCGGGCAGGGCCTGGCTGGGATGGGCCTGCACGGCCTGGAGTTGGCGGCGGCGGTCGACCCGGACGTGCAGGTCGATCTGGTGCCTCGGGTGGCCGGTGAAGGTGGTACCCAGCTCGGTGTTCAGGGTCGCGGCGACTTCCTCGGGCAGGGTCCAGGCCAGTACTCCCAGGTCGAGCAGCCGGGCAGCGGCCAGGGCGGCACGGGTGGCGGCGGTGTGGTCCGGGTGTCCGGTGACCCCGGAGGGGTCGAAGACCAGGAGTCCGTCGCTGGACGCCGTCCTCGCGGCGTCGATCACGGCCTCGACCAGGGTGTCGGGTTCGGTGGCCGCGAGAGCGCCGTCGGGGTGGTCGCGCAGGTCGACGTGATGCAGGCCGAGCAAGCCGGCTGCCTCCGCCAGTTCGCCCGCGCGCAGGGTGCGCAGGTCGCCCTCGACGCCATGCAGGGTGGAGGCCTCGCCATGGGTGAGGCACAGGACGGACGGCGCTGCCTCATCTGAAACGAACCGAGCCAGGACGGCGCCCAGACCGAAGGACTCGTCGTCGGGGTGGGCCACCACGGCCAGCGGACGTCGCCAGGGTGGCAGGGCCTGCTCGGGCACCGACGGGACGGCCGGCCCCGGAAGCGGTCGAAGAACTGTCATGGCGTGCGCACCTCCTCGGGCACCTCAGGGCGATCGGTGTCGCCGACAGGCTCAGCGTAAACCCCCAGGGGTATATTCCCGCACGTCCGATGACGGCAGGTCGTCACTGCGTGTGATCGATGAGAGGTCGAGCAGCGGGCTTGCCGGGGTTGGTCAGTCATCGACAGACCGAGGTGGCAGGGGCGCTGAGGGATTTGGGCGGACCGGAGGATGCAAGGCGAACGGGAGCGCGAGCGACCGGTCCCGGGACCGGTCGTGGCGGTGAATTCGGATGCTGGAGGCCGACCGGAGGCATGGAGGGCCGACCAGAGGAAAGAAGATGAGAACCGTTCTCATTAGGGAGTAGGATGCCGACCATGCCCGTCCTGCTCGCGTTGATCACTGTGGCCTCGACCTTGGCCGGAGGGCTGTTCGCCCTGCGGTTCCGGCACCTGGTGCGGCCCATCCTGGGACTGACGGGGGGAGTAGTCCTCGGGGTGGTGTGCTTCGACCTGTTCCCTGAGTTGTTCGACCTCACGCGCTCCACGGGCACCTCCGTGCGCCTGGTCATGGTCGCGGTGCTCGCGGCGTTCCTCGGCTTCCACATCCTGGAGAAGTCGGTGCTCGCCCACCACGGCGGTGAGGCCGAGGGGGACGGCCACCACCATCCCCAGGTCGGCCTGATCAGCGCCACCGTGCTGTGCGGGCACAGCCTGGCCGACGGCATCGCGATCGGACTGGCCTTCCAGGTCGACACCCGCATCGGAGCGGGCGTGGCGATGGCCGTGATCGGGCACGACTTCGCCGACGGCCTGAACACCGTGACCCTGGTGCTCGCGCACGGGAACACCCGGCGCCGGGCAACCCTGCTCCTGGCCGCCGACGCCCTCGCACCGCTGTTGGGGGCGACCAGCACGTTGGCCCTGCACGTGCCGGACCGGATGCTGCTGGTCTACCTGGGGGTCTTCACCGGATTCCTGCTCTACATTGGCGCCGGTGAGGTCCTGCCCGAAGCCCACACACCCCGACCCTCGCGAATCGCGCTGGTCCTCACCGTCGTAGGGGCCGCCCTCATGTACGGCATCACCGGCCTCATGCCTGGATGAGGGCCACTGGTTCAGGGTGCGGCAGATGCGGTCCGACGCCCGGATCGTCGGATGAGTGAGCGTCGGAGGACCCTCGCCGTCGTCGCGGGGACCGCGCCAGTCACGAGAACCCGGGGACCACCACGAGGGACGAGCTCACTCCGAGGGATCATGGTCACCGACGGCCTGGAGAGGTCTCCGTCAGCCACGTAGGTATTCGCCTCAGTCCAGGCAGGCATCGGGCAGGTCGAACCAGCGCAGGCGTTCGAAGTCCGGTGAGAGTCGCCGGCCCTCAGCCGTGGTGGGGCCCTGCGGTCGGGCGGCTGCCTCCCGGCAGCGTCGTCGGGCGTCGTCGAGGTATTCGGCCAGGGCCGTTTCGGGGGCGCGGACGGTGCTGGAGGGGTAGGTCAGGTGCCCGTCCTGGTCGTAGGTGACCTGGTGCAGGCGCAGGGGTGGTTCCGCGGGGCCGTCGCGGTGGCGCCACAGGCCGGTCTCGGGGATGAAGCGGTAGTCGGGCAGGAATCGCCAGCCCTGGGCGGCGACCAGCTCCACGGCGTCCAGGATGTAGTCCAGGACGGTCTCGGACAGGAACCAGGCCAGGTTCACCCGTACCCAGCCGGGTTTGATGCCCTCGCAGCCCTGGGTGATCTGGTCCTGGAAGGAACGGGATCGGTCCAGGTCGATGCCCAGGAGTTGGTGTCCGTAGGGGCCCGCGCAGGAGCAGCCGCCGCGGGCCTGGATGCCGAACAGATCGTTGAGCAGGGCGACGACGAAGTTGTGGTGCAGGTAGCGGCCGGGGCCTTGGTCGGGGTCCGGGCGGCGCACGACGAAGGAGACGATGGACAGCCGGTCGGCCTGGGGGTTGCCCAGGATCTCGATCGCGGGGTTCGCGCCCCAGCGGCGAAGGGCCCGCCGGACGCGGTACTCCTCGTGGGCGCGGATGGTCTCCAGGCCCACGGCGTGCTTGAGGCCGAAGACCAGGCCGGCCCGGATGGACTCGATGATGGCCGGGGTCCCGCCCTCCTCGCGGTGCTCGACGTCGCGCAGGTACACGTGTTCGGTGGGGTTGACGTAGGCGACCGTGCCCCCGCCGGGTACCACGGGCACGGTGTTGGCCAGGAGTTCGCGGCGGATGGCGAGCACGCCGGGGGTGCCGGGTCCGCCGATGAACTTGTGCGGGCTCAGGAACACCGCGTCCAGGTACGACAGGCAGGGGTGTTCGCCGACCTCGTGGCCGGTGGGGACCATGCGGATGTCCACGTAGGGGGCGGCCGCGGCGAAGTCCCAGCAGGCCAGGGCCTCGTACCGGTGCAGCAGGGTGGAGATTCCCGCGGTGTCCGAGCGGATCCCGGTCACGTTGCTGGCCGCGGAGAACGAACCGATCAACAGAGGCCGGTCCGTGTAGCGGCGCAGGTGCCCCTCCAGGACGGCCAGGTCGATGTGCCCGTCCACATCGGCAGGAACGACCACGACCTCGGCGATGGACTCCCGCCACGGCAGCTCGTTCGAGTGGTGCTCGTAGGGGCCGATGAACACCACCGGACGCTGGTCCGCGGGGATGTGCCCCGACAGGCCGTAGCGGGCGTCCAGGTCCGCCGGCAAACGCAGGTTCAGGATCCCGATCAGCTTGTCGATGGCGGCCGTGGATCCGGACCCGGTGAAGATCACCGCGGTGGAGTCGTCCCCGCCCACGCCCTCGCGCACGATCCGGCGGGCGTCCTCGCGTAGCCGGGTGGTCGCCAGGCCGGTGCCGCTGGCCTCGGTGTGGGTGTTCGCGTAGCGGGGCAGGACCTCTTGGCGGATGAAGTCCTCCAGGAAGGTCAGTGCCCGGCCCGAGGCCGTGTAGTCGGCGTAGGTCACCCGGCGCGGGCCGTAGGGGCCGGGCAACACCTGGTCGTCCCCGATCACCGACTCCCGGATCCGGCGCAACAACGGCGTGTCCGTCGGGGGGACCAGTACCTCCGGTGCCGGGGCCATGGCATCCGCCGAGGGGACCTCCGAGTCCAGTCCCCGGACGCGCGCATCCGGTGTCGGGGACAGGGGTTCGGCCATGGCGCACGCTCCGATCAGGGGACGACTCGAGGAGACGGTACGGGGCGTGGCAGTCCGCGCGGCGTGATCCGGTCGAGTCGGAGGTCGCGCCGCCCTTCATTTGAGGCAGTTCGCGCCGAGCAGGGCCTTGAGGTCGCCGAACAGTGCGGGAGAGGGGGTGACGCGGTAGCGGTCGTCTAGCCGCATCACCATGGTCCGGCCGGGTTGGGTGAGTTCGAGGTGGACCTCGGTGACCCCCTGGTGAGTGGCGAGGACGTCCTTGAGTTGTTCGACGACGGGCACGGTGCAGCGGGGGATCGGCAGGCTCACCACGACGGGGCCGTGCACTCCGTCGCTCAGGTCGGGCAGGGAGAGTTCGGTGGCGTAGATGGTGGGGATGTCGTCGCGACGGTTCACTCGTCCCTTGACGGCCACGACGAGGTCCTCGGCCAGGACGTGGGAGACGGTCTCGTAGGTCTGGGGGAAGAACAGGACCTCGATGGCGCCGTCCAGGTCCTCCACGGTGGTGATGGCCCAGGGTCTGCCCTGCTTGGTGAGCTTGACCTGCTTCGAGCTGATCATCCCGGCGACGGTGACCACCGCGCCGTCGGGTTTGCCGTCGTCCGCGGTGAGCGAGGAGATGGAGCAGGTAGCGATCCGGGCGAGCAGGTGGCCCACGCCGAACAGCGGGTGGTCGGACACGTACAGGCCGAGCATCTCCCGTTCGAAGGCCAGCTTCTCCTTCTTCTCGAACTCCGGGAGGTCGGGGATCTCCACCGAGAGCGTCGGCGCTGCGTCGTCGTCCCCGGCGATTCCCGCGAACAGGTCGAACTGTCCGTTGGCTTCCTGCTTCTTCACCTCGACGACCTCGTCGACGAGCCGCTCGAAGATCGCGAGCAGGCTGCGTCGGGTCGTGCCGAGGGAGTCGAAGGCGCCTGCCTTGATGAGTGAGTCGATGGTGCGCTTGTTGCAGACCACCAGGGGGACCTTGTCGAGGAAGGCACGGAAGTCGGCGAAGCGTCCCTTGACTGCGCGGGTCTGGGCGATGGCCTCGACCACGTTCGCGCCGACATTGCGGATCGCGGTGAGCCCGAACCGGATGTCGGTGCCGACCGGGGTGAAGTTGGCGTCGGACTCGTTGACGTCGGGCGGCAGGACCTTGATGCCCATGCGGCGGCACTCGTTGAGGTACAGGGCTGACTTGTCCTTGTCGTCGCGCACGCTGGTGAGCAGGGCGGCCATGTACTCGGCGGGGTGGTTCGCCTTGAGGTACGCGGTCCAGTAGGAGACCAGCCCGTAGCCGGCCGAATGGGCCTTGTTGAAGGCGTAGCCGGCGAAGGGAACCAGGACGTCCCAGACCGCCTGGATAGCCTCGTTGGAGTAGCCGCGTTCGCGCATGCCGGACTGGAACGGGACGAACTCCTTCTCGAGGATCTCCTTCTTCTTCTTGCCCATCGCCCGGCGCAGCAGGTCGGCCTGTCCCAGGGAGTACCCGGCGAGTTTCTGTGCGGCGCGCTGGACCTGTTCCTGGTAGACGATCAGTCCGTGGGTGGGGCCGACGATCTCCGCGAGGGGCTCGGCCAGTTCGGGGTGGATCGGGGTGATCGGCTGCTGGCCGTTCTTGCGCAGCGCGTAGTTGGTGTGCGAGTTCATACCCATCGGCCCGGGCCGGTACAGGGCGATGACCGCGGAGATGTCCTCGAAGTTGTCCGGGCGCATCGCCCGCAGGAGCGAGCGCATCGGCCCGCCGTCCAACTGGAACACCCCCAGGGTGTCGCCCCGGGCGAGCAACTCGTAGGCGGCGGGGTCGTCCAGCCCCCGGGAGATCTCCTCGAGATCCAGGGGCTCCTTGCCGTTGGCGATGATGTTCTTGAGCGCGTCGTCGATCACGGTCAGGTTGCGCAGGCCCAGGAAGTCCATCTTGAGCAGGCCGAGCGTCTCGCAGGTCGGGTAGTCGAGCTGCGTGATGATCGCGCCGTCCTGCTCCCGGCGCATGATCGGGATGTGGTCGATCAACGGCTCGCTGGACATGATCACGCCTGCGGCGTGTACGCCCCACTGCCGCTTGAGGTTCTCCAGCCCCAGCGCGGTCTCGACGACCTTTCGCGCGTCGGCGTCCCCGGCGTGCAGCTGGCGGAACTCCTCCGCCTCGGCATAGCGGGGATGGGCCTTGTCGAAGATGCCGGTCAGGGGGATGTCCTTGCCCATGACGGTCGGCGGCATGGCCTTGGTCAGGCGCTCACCCATCGAGAACGGGTAGCCGAGTACCCGGGAGGCATCCTTCAGCGCCTGCTTGGCTTTGATCGTGCCGTAGGTCACGATCTGCGCGACGCGCTCCTCGCCGTACTTCTCGGTGACATAGCGGATGACGTCTGCGCGGCGACGCTCGTCGAAGTCCACGTCGATGTCGGGCATGGAGATGCGTTCGGGGTTCAGGAACCGCTCGAAGATCAGGCCGTGGGGGAGGGGGTCGAGGTCGGTGATGCTCATCGCGTAGGCGACCAGGGACCCTGCGGCCGAGCCGCGGCCCGGGCCGACCCGGATGCTCTGGGACTTCGCCCAGTTGATGAAGTCCGCGACCACCAGGAAGTACCCGGGGAACCCCATCTGGCAGATGACGTCGACCTCGTAGTCGGCCTGGGTGCGCACGTCGGCGGGAATCCCCGCCGGGTAGCGACGATGCAGGCCGCGTTCGACCTCCTTGACGAACCAGGACTGCTCGCACTCCCCGTCGGGAACGGGAAAACGGGGCATGAGGTTGGCACCCTCGGTGAAGGTCGCCTCGCACCGTTCGGCGATCCGCAGCGTGTTGTCGCAGGCCTCGGGAAGCTCCCGCCACAGCGAGCGCATCTTCTCCGGGGGCCACAGGTAGAAGTTGTCCGCGTCGAACTTGAACCGTTTGGGGTCGGCCAGGGTTGATCCGGACTGCACGCACAACAGCACTGCGTGGGCCCGGGCGTCCTCGGGCCGGGTGTAATGCAGGTCGTTGCTGGCGACCAACGGGAGCTGGAGGTCCTTGGCCAGGTGCAGGAGGTCCTGGCGGACCCGGGTCTCGATCTCCAGGCCGTGGTCCATCAGTTCGCAGTAGTAGTTGCCCTCCCCGAAGATGTCCCGGAACTCCGCGGCAGCCTCCACCGCTTCGCGGTACTGGCCGAATCGCAGCCGGGTCTGGACCTCCCCGGAAGGACAGCCGGTCGTGGCGATCAGTCCGTGGTGGTAGGTGTGCAGCAGCTCACGGTCCATGCGGGGCTTGTAGAAGTGCCCCTGCAGGCTGGCCAGCGAGCCCATCCGGAACAGGTTGTGCATACCCTGGGTGGTCTCGGACCACAGGGTGAAGTGCGTGTACGCCCCACCGCCGGACACGTCGTCCCGCGAACCGTCCCCCCAGCGCACCCGGGTGCGATCCGCACGGGCCGTGCCCGGGGTCAGGTACGCCTCCAGGCCGATGACCGGCTTGACCCCGTACTTCGCCGACTTCTTCCAGAACTCATACGCGCCGAAGAGGTAGCCGTGGTCGGTGACGCCCAGGGCGGGCATGCCCATCTGGGCCGCCGAGGCGAACAGGTCGTCGATCTTCGCGGCGCCGTCCAGCATCGAGTACTCGGTGTGGTTGTGCAGGTGGACGAACATCTCGCCGTTCGCGGGCCCGGAGGCCATGGGGGCTCCTCGCGTGCTGGATCAGGGCACGACGGTGCCCGTGTCGAATCAGGGCAGGGCGGTTCCGGACCGGTGCGCGGAGCGCAGGACCGCGTGGGTTCCCTGCGGCAGGCCGGTGTGGGCCGCGACGCGCGGACACTTGACCTTGAAGAGGAAGAAGATGTCGGCCGCAGCGGCGGTGAGCGTCTCGTGGTTGCCCTGCCCCTTGGCGATGATCAGATCTGCCCGGGCGAAGCGACGACGGAATGCGTCGCTGGCATCACCCAGGAGCGTCCCTGGCGCATCCGAACCGTTGGTCATCACGGGCACGAGGTCGCTCAGTCCGCTCTCCAAAGCATCGGTGATCGTGGCGTCGTTGAGGACGGGGCCTCCCCGGACGACCAGGGTCACCCGCTCGGCACCGATCCGGCGGATGAGCAGCTCGTCGAACACGAGTTCCCCCGCGTTGTCCGCCAGATAGAGCACCTCACGGGCTCCTGCGACGGCCCGGGCGAACTCCCGCACGTCGCCGTGGAACGGGTGGTGCTCGACGTCCAGGGGAAGACGGGGTTCCAGCACCTCGTCGGCTCCACCGGGTGCACCGAAGTCGAGGGAGTTGGCCGCCACGGCCAGTCGCAGCGCCATCTCGAGGGGGTCCTGGACCCGCTCCAGCAGGACGGAAAGTTCCGGCACCAGTTCCCTGGCCCACATCGTGGAGCGGGACTTCACCGACCGGTAGGGATCAGGGTGGCCGGTGAGCTCACGGATCCGGCGGTGGAGGCGCTGGGAGGCGGTCGCCGGTGAAAGCGCGAAGTCGACGTGGTCGAGGCTCCGCTGCACCTCGCGCAGGGCCTGCGTGCGCCGCTCGATATCACCGGTGGCGAACTGGATCGCGTCCAGGCCCTGACGGCGTAGACACGGCAGACAGTCCGGCCCGGTCTGCACGCCCGTCATTTCTCGCAGAAGTGGGGACGTGAGACCAATTCGTCCGCGAGGAAGGCCGCCACCAGATCGCAGGGATGCTCACCCGTGACCCCGGTCACCACGCCCACCCCGTGCTCGGCGAACAGATCCCGCGCCCTGGACCCCATCCCACCGGCGAGTATCACATCGACGCCGAGGCCCGCGAGCCAGACGGGGAACACACCGGGCTCGTGGACGGGAGCGGGGACGTCCTGCCGGCCCCGGACGGTCCTGGTCTCGGAGTCCGCGTCGAACACCGCCACCTGCGTGCAGTGCCCGAAGTGCGCGCTCAAGATCCCCTCGGCCAGCGGCACCGCGATCTTCATGTGAGCTTCCCTTCCCGCAAGAGGTCGATGGACTGTCGTCGACGAACTTCTCCCGCCCGTGCACCCGGGGCTTCTCGCCCTCCCGCACGGCAACCACCCGGGCCACCGATCAGGGGTCGCAGCACGAGGGAGCGACGGCAGACGGCATCGTGCGCCCACTACGGTCATCCTGACGATATATCGGTACTCTATCGTGGGTTCTGGTCGACGTGTCATGGTCCTGCGATCGAGAGCACGCGGTCGGCGTGGCGACCTCGCGCCAAGCCTGCGAAGGGGGCTGGACGGCAGGCCCGACCTGGGTGGCCGTGGCGGCTGGGGTGTGCGGGCGGGCGATCGCTCCGACCGTGTTGGCTCGCGGCCCGCGAGACCGCTTTGGCGCGCAGCGGAGCTCGCGCATCGCCATTCACGGTGTGCGACCAGAAGAGCGCACAGGGTGATCAGTTGTGGGTAGGTTACGCGACGTGGAACAGATCACCCTGAGGCCCGTGGACTCCGTCGAGATCACGACGCTGGTGGACAACTCCTCGGACCTGCTGCTCCTGGACGAGGGGCTGGTGCGCCGGTGGGGCATCGTCGGCTCGGCTGGCCCCTTCCCGGTCGTGCCGTCCAGGGGCGCCGAGGGGGTGAACACGGTCGACGTCCTGCGAGCGGAACACGGTTTCTCGTCCCTGGTTGAGATCAACGACGGGGACTGCGCGCACCAGGTGCTCTTCGACACCGGAGTGACTCCCGACGGACTCAGGGTCAACCTCGACCGGTTGGGGATCGCCCCCGACACCTTCGAGGCCGTGGTCCTCAGTCACGGACACTTCGACCACGTCATGGGACTGGACGGGCTCAGCCGCAGGCTGGGCTCCCGGAAGCTGCCGGTGATCCTTCACCCGGACTTCTGGAACCGTCGCCGGATGATCGGGCCCGCCGGGGGCTTCGACCTGCCCACCCCGGCCGGTCCGGCGTCGAGGACGCCGGATTCGAGGTGATCGAGGAACGCTCCCCGTCCTACCTTCTGGACGGCGCCCTGCTCGTGACCGGTGAGGTGGATCGGACGACCCCGTTCGAGACCGGAGGGCCCACGCATCAGCGTTGGCGCGAGGGCTAGTGGGAACCGGATCCCCTCATCCACGACGACCAAGCGCTCCTGGCCCATGTGCGGGGCAAGGCTTGGTGATCCTGACGGGATGCGGACACTCCGGCATCGTTAACATCGTCTACCACGCCCAACGGCTCATGTCAGGCATCAACCAGATCCACGCCATCCTGGGCGGCTTCCACCTCTCCGGGGGCCTGTTCGAGAAACTCATCCCCGCGACCGTGGCGGCTCTGGCCGAGACGACACCGCAGATCGTCGTCCCGGCGCACTGCACCGGCTGGAAGGCGCAGATGGCCCTGGCCGCAGGACTGCCCGCAGCGTTCGTCCCCAATTCCGTGGGGAGCCGCTTCCTGCTGTGACCCCCGTCTCGAGCGCCGGCGCCGGGGACTTCGCTCCAGGGTGGTCAGTCGTCGTCCTGGAACGCGCATGGGGGCGTGACGGGGGAGGGGCCGCTCGACATCGTCTTCATCGGGTTCCCTTGGACAGTCCTGACACCCGGGTGGCATCAGAGGGCAGGTGCGGCACCGGGAGGTGCAGGCGATCGCCCGGCTTCGACTCTTGGTACGACGCCCGGGACCGTGTGGCGATATGCCACGAAAGGCCGCCTTCGTCCTAGCCGTGGTGCAGGGTGTGACTCGAAGCACCCAATACCCCGAGGGGTAAAGGACAAAGGTCCCTGCACGGGGAGCCCTCCTCGGGCGAAGGCTGGCGGAGTGGCGACGCACTGCTGCCGTCCCGTTGGGCCATTGGATGCCTGCGACACGGAGTGGACGCCGTTCGCCTGAGCCGTGCCTGTATGCCGTACGCGGTCTTGCGATCTCGCGCAGACTTCCCTGATCCCGGGTGCTGCGGTGTGTGCCCTACCCAAGGAGGCTGACCCCATGTCGGTTGCTGCCGAAGAGCTCAAGACCCTGAGGGTGTCCCAGGTCGTCGATGCCCGGGGGGTCTCCTGCCCTGGCCCCATCATCGCCGCGAAGAAGGCGATCGGTGGGATCCCGGTGAACGGCGTCATGGAGGTACAGGCGACGGATTCCGGGACGCTGAAGGACATTCCGGCCTGGTGCAAGAAGCTGGGGCACGAGTACCTCGGCTCGTTCGAGGACTCCGGCTACCTGCGCCTGTTCCTCAAGAAACTGAAGTGAACCGGTGATGGCTGGTGGCGCGGACGCCGACCGGCGTCGCCCCCGCATCCTGGTCTTCTCGACCCACACCATCTCCGACCCCGGCATCGACCTGGCCGGCAGTCGACATCTGCACTACCCCGCCACGGTCTACACCGTGAGCGTCCCCTGCAGCAGTGGTATCCGTCCCGGCTGGGTCCTGCGCGCTCTCGAGCAGGGCTTGGACGGCGTGTTCATCGCTTCGGACGGTGAGGAGTGCGCCTACCTGCCGGATTGTGCCTCCCGGACCTCGCGCATCGTCGCGCTCTCCCAGGAGTCGATGAAGAAGCGCGGTTTCGAGCCGCAGCGACTGAGGATGACGGCCCTGTGCTCGGTCTGTGCCGAGCCCTTCGTCACCCACATGAGGGAGTTCTCCCAGGCCCTGGACCGGCTCGGCCGTGTGCCCGCTCCTGCCGCATGACCTCGTCGAACGATCCCCAGAAAAGGACACAAGGGCGTGGACACGACGAAGAAGACCATCATTCTGTTCAGTGGTGAGTTCGACAAGGTGATGGCCGCGTTCATCATCGCCAACGGTGCGGCGGCGATGGGCGACGACGTCACGATGTTCTTCACCTTCTGGGGACTGAACACGTTGCGGAAGCCGGCGAAGGTCGCCACGGCGGGCAAACGCCCCCTGCAGAAAGCATTCGCCGCCATGATGCCCCGCGGTCCCGGCAGGCTGACCCTCTCGCACATGAACTTCGGGGGTGCCGGGCCGAGGCTCATGAAGCGCGTGATGCGCCAGCAGAACGTCAGTTCGCTGGAGGAGCTCATCGACACCGCCCGTGACCAGGGCGTGAAGATGGTGGCCTGCACCATGTCGATGGACGTGATGGGGCTACGGCCCGAGGAGCTCATCGACGGGCTCGAGTTCGCCGGTGTGGCCACCTATCTGGGTGAGGCGGACGAGGCGAACGTCAACCTGTTCATCTGAACACCCTTTTCTCGCATGTCGACCCGGGGCGGTACGTGGCTCGGGCGTAGAAAGATCAGGAGCCACGCATGGACGACTACGACGTCCTGGTGATCGGCAGTGGTATCGGGGGTATGGAGTCCTCCCTCAAACTGGCGGACATGGGGTACAAAGTGCTGCTGGTCGAGAAGGAGGTCAGCGTCGGCGGCCGCATGATCCTGCTGAGCAAGGTGTTCCCAACCCTCGACTGCGCCAGTTGCATCTCGGGCCCCAAGATGTCGTCGACCGTCAACCACCCCAACATCACGGTCAGGACCCACAGCGAGATCACCGGAATCCGCCGCGACCCCACCGGCGGATTCCACGCGACAGTCAAGGAGAAGCCCACCTTCGTCGACTGGAGCGCCTGCACCGGCTGCGACGAGTGCCAACTCGCCTGCACGGTCGCCGTCCCGGACGAGTTCAACTCCGGGCTGGTGGCGCGGCGGGCCGCCCACATCGCCTTCCCGCAGGCGGTCCCCAAGAAGGCCGCGATCGACCGTGTCGGTACCTCGCCGTGCGTCACGGCGTGCCCGGCCGGCATCAAGGCCCACGGATACGTCTCCCTCATCCGGCAGGGCCGGTTCGAGGATGCCTTCCAGCTGGTCCTGGACGCGACGCCCCTCGTCGGCACCCTCGGCCGGATCTGCCACGAGTTCTGCGAGTCGGCCTGCACGCGGGCCAAGCTGTCCGACCCGTTGCCGATCCGCCGCCTCAAGCGGTTCGTCGCCGACGAGCACCACGCGCGCGGCGGCGGCCCCGGGGTGGCGGTGCCGACCCCCAACGGGCACAGCGTGGCCGTCGTCGGGTCCGGACCGGCGGGCCTGACGGCCGCCTGGCAGTTGGCGCGATCGGGCTACCGGGTGCGGATCTTCGAGGCGCAGGGGAGCCCGGGCGGGTTCCTCCGCCACGCCGTGCCCGCCTACCGGTTGCCCACCGAGGTCCTCGAGCAGGACATCGGCAACCTCATCGCGATCGGCGTGGAGATCGTGACGAACCGCCGGGTGGACGACCTGGAGGCGCTCAACCAGGAGGGCTACGACGCCGTCCTGGTCGCCACCGGCGCCGCCGTGCCGACCCCGCTGGGGATCGAGGGCGAGGACACCCCGGGCGTCGTCCCCGGCCTGGAGTTCCTGCAGGCCGTGCGGGCCGGCCAGGCACCGGATCTGACCGGTCGCCAGGTCGTGGTCGTCGGCGCGGGTGAGTTTGCCGCCGATGTCGCCAGGACGGCCCGACGGCTGGGCGCCGCCGAGGCCCGCGTTGTACACCAGAGCGCCCGGCCCGAGGGCTCCGGGCGGGCCGCAGTCGAGGTCGCCGAGGCCGAGGCCGAGGGCGTGGTGTTCGACTTCCAGGTCGAGCCCGTCGGCGTGGTGGCCGGCCAGGACGGCGAGGTCGCGGGGATCCGCTGCCGGCGCCTGCGCCTGGGGGAGCCGGACTCCTCGGGCCGCCGTCGGCTCGAACCCGTGTCCGAGGGGGAGGTCGTCCTCCCGTGCGACCGGATCGTCCCCGCGCTCGGGACGACGCCGGCCCCGTCACTCTTCCGAGGGCTGGTACGCGCCGGCAAGGGGCAGCGCATCACCGTCAATCCCCGCACATTGCAGAGCGCCGTCCCGTACCTGTTCGCCGCCGGCGATGTGCAGACCGGTGCCTCGAACGTCACCAAGGCGATTGGGGCCGGGCGGCGGGCCGCCCACATGATCGACCGGTGGCTCACCGGGCAGGACCTGACCGGCTTCACCGCCCTGGACGACCGCCTGCGGACCGTCGACAAGAACGCCGTGCTGGCCCGGCAGGCCGAGCACAGCCCCCTAGAACCCCTCCCCGCGGTGTCCCCGGCGGCCGCTCCCCGCGACTTCGCCGAAGTCGAGCCACCCCTGACCGAGCACCAGGCGCTGGCGAGCAGCGCCGGGTGCCTGGACTGCGGGGTGTGCTCCGAATGCCAGGAGTGCGTGAAGGCCTGCCCGGCGGACGCCATCCGCTTCGACCAGCGGGAGCAGGTGAGCGAGGTCGGGGTCGGGGCCGTCGTGGTGTCGACCGGGTACCGGCTCTTCGCCGCCGACCTCAAGCCGGAGTACGGCTACGGTCGGTACGCGAACGTCATCACCGCCATGCAGATGGACCGGCTGCTCGCCCCTACGCGCCCGTACAACACGGTCCTGCGTCCGGGGGACGGCAAGGTTCCCGAGCGGATCGCCTACATCTCCTGCACGGGCTCGCGCGACCAGACCGTCGGCAATCCGCTGTGCTCCAAGGTCTGCTGCATGTACTCCGTCAAGCAGAACCAGCTCATCATGGGAGCGCTGCCCCTGGCGGACGTGACCATGCACTACATGGACATCCGGGCCGCGGGGAAGCGGTACGACGAGTTCTACGAGCAGGCCAAGGACATGGGTGCCGTCTACCTCCGTGGCCGCGTCTCCCGGATCACCGAGAAGGCCAACGGTGACCTGATCCTGCGCTACGAGGACATCGACGGCGGGGGCCGGATCACCGAGGCGGAGTACGACCTCGTCGTCCTCGCGGTCGGCATCCAGCCCAACCGGGACGTGGAACGCCTGTTCACCGACCAGCCCCTGGGTCTCGACGAGTACTTCTACGTCGCCGAACCCGGCGAGGACCTCGACCCCGGCCGCACCGACATCCCCGGCGTGTTCGTCGCCGGAACCGCTTCGGGAGCGAAGGACATCGTCGACTCCATCGTGCACGCCGGGGCGGCCGCCGCGCAGGTCGCCGCCCACCTGGAGCAGGCCCGGACGACGGCGGAGATGTCGGCATGACCGAGAACCCCGCCGGACCCGGGCAGGGGCGCCGCATCGGCGTCTACATCTGTCACTGCGGTGGCAACATCTCCGACCACGTCGACGTCGCCCAGGTCCGGGACGCGTTCGACGACGACCCGGATGTCGTCGTCGCCCAGACCTCCCTGTTCGCCTGCTCCGACGGCGCCCAGCACGCCATCATCGACGATATCCGCGAGCAGCAGTTGGACGGTCTCGTGGTCGCGTCCTGCTCACCGAAACTCCACCAGGCCACCTTCCGCGGAGTGTCGGAACGGGCCGGCCTGAACCCGTACGCGTACACCCAGGTCAACGTCCGGGAGCAGGACTCCTGGGCCCACACCGACGATCCGGAGGGGGCCACCCGCAAGGCGATTGGACTGGTCCGGGCGGGGGTGGCCAGCACGAGGCTCTCCACCGCGCTCGACCCGCTGCGGGTGGAGACCGTGCCGGCGACGATGGTCGTCGGCGGCGGGATCGCGGGCCTGCGCGCCGCGATCGGCCTGGCCGACATCGGCCTGGCCGTCACCCTCGTCGAACGCGAGCCACAACTGGGCGGCCGCCTCGCCCAACTGGGCCCGATGTTCCCCCAGGGCCGCAGTGGCAGGGAACAGGTCGCCCAGCTCGTCGCCGAGATCGCCGAACGCCCCGGCATCACCGTCCTGACGAACGCCGAGCTGGTCGGCAAGACCGGCACGTTCGGCAACTACACGGCCAAGGTCCGCATCCGCGGTGAGCACTCCGGGGAGCTGCGCCGCATCCCTGTGGGCACCTTCGTCATCGCCACCGGTGCCGACATCTACATCCCGGTCGACGGGGAACTCGGCCACGGGAACGACGGCGTGGTGACGCTCGAGGAGTTCGGTGCCCTCGTCGAGGCCACCGCCGAGGGGCCCCTGACCTATCGAGGGCGGCGGGTGCGGTCCGTGGCCTACCTCTACTGCGTGGGCAGTCGGCGGCCGGGGGACAACGAGTACTGCTCCAGCTTCTGCTGCGCCGCCACCGTGCACACCTCCATCCAGCTCGCCCGGCGGGACGCCACGGTCCGCCAGTACCACCTGCACCGTGATGTGCGTACCTACGGCCGCTACGAGGTGCTGTACACCGAGTCCCGCGAACGCGGCTCGGTCTACCTGCGGGTCCCGGACGACACCCCGCCCACCGTCGAACCGATGCCGGACGGGCGGCTCGCCGTCACCGTCGTGGACCTGCTCACCAGCCCGGAGCCGCTGACGATCCCGGCGGACCTCGTCGTCCTGGTCACCGGCATGGTGCCCCGCGCCAATGGCGAGCTGACGGGCCTGCTCAAGCTGCCGATCGGCCCGGACGGGTTCTACCAGGAGATTCACCCCAAGCTGCGCCCGGTGGAGACCGTCGTGGACGGCGTCCTGATCGCCGGGAGCTGCCAGGGACCGAAGACGGCGGCCGCCTCGGTCGCCTCCGGACTGGCCGCCGTCGCCCGCAGCGCGGGCATCCTCAAGAAGTGCTACACCGACCTCGATCCCCTCGTCGCCACGGTGACCGAGGACGCCTGCACCGGGTGCGCGGTCTGCGTGGAGACCTGCCCCTACGGCGCCATCGGGACCGAACGACGCGGTGAACGCTCGCTGGCGACCATCAGCGCCTCCACGTGCAAGGGCTGCGGCGGTTGTGTCCCGTACTGTCCCGAGAACGCGATCGACCTGTTGGGATACACCGATGCCCAGATGCTCGCGGTCATCGACAGCCTGGCGAAGGAGCCGGTCGCATGAGCACTCCGTTGCGCGACCCACGTGAGGTCATCCGCGAGGAGATGGCCATGCACGCCCCGATCCTCGGAGTGCTCGCCGACGGTCCGCTGACGATCCCGCAGATCGCCGAGCGGATCGGCCGGCCGCGGGAGGAAGTCGTGTTCTGGGTCATGGGCATGCGCCGCTTCGGCCGGGTGACCGAGGCGGGGGAGGCCGACGACGACGGGTACTTCCCCTACGCCGCGGTGCGGGAGGGGGACCGATGATGGCCACCCTCGTCGACCTGGACCTGCTGACCGACGTGCAGCGCTTCGGGGCGGCCGACGTCACGGCCTGCTTCAGCTGCGGTGTGTGCACCGCCACCTGCCCGCTCGCCGACAACGACGCCACCTTCCCCCGCCGCCTCATCCGGTACGCCGAGGTCGGGCTGACGGACGAACTGCTGGCCAGCAAGGAACTGTGGACCTGCTACCACTGCGGTCTCTGCTCCGACAGCTGCCCCACGCAGGCTGATCCCGGGGAGTTCATGGCCTCCGCCCGGCGCTACGCGATCGCCCGGTACGACTGCACGGGGCTGGCGCGGATCCTGTACATCCGCCCGGTTGCCGGCTCGCTCATCGCCGTCGCCGTCGCCGTCTTCTTCGCCGTCTTCATGTACACCGCCCACGGTCCCAAGGACGCGTCCCGGCTGGCCCTGTTCGACTTCATCCCGAATGAGCTCATCCACTGGATCGGGATCACCGTCATGGTGCTCCTCGCCGGCATCGCGGCGGCCGGGGTGACGACGATGATCCGACGCGTCGCCCGTCGCGAAGGCGTCACCGCCGCAGGGCTGTTCGGCACCCGGGCGGCCCGGCGGTCGACGCTCCGGGCGCTCTTGTCGGCCCTCGGCACGGAGTCCCTCGGGCAGCGCCGGTACCGCCTGGACTGTCAGGAGGACGCACCGGCCGAACCGCTGTACCGCCGGCGCTGGCTCATCCACGCCCTGACCATCTGGGGCTTTCTCGGGCTGCTCGCCGCGACAGTGCTCGACTGGGGGCTGGCCCTGCTGAGCATCAAGCGGACCGGCACGTCGGTGCCGTTGTGGTACCCCACCCGGCTCCTCGGCACGGTTGCGGGGGCGTCGCTCGTCTATGGCGTCACCATGTTCGCGGTGAAACGGGTCCGGCGCGTGAACCGGGCGGCCGCCGTCAGCACGGCCGCGGACTGGCTCCTGCTCGTCCTGCTGTGGATCACCGGCGTCAGCGGCTTCCTCATCGAGGTGGCCCTCTACCTGCCCAGCGCGCCCGCCTGGGGCTACTGGGTGTTCCTCTTCCACGTCGCGGTCGCCATGGAACTGATGCTCCTGATGCCCGTGACCAAGTTCGCGCACGCCGTCTACCGGCCGGTCGCCCTGTTCTTCCACGCCCTGGCCCGACAGCGGACGAGCGAGGCCAGCTGATCGGGGTGGTCCGACGCAGGCGCTGCAGACCGCGACGGCAGATGGGTCGCGTGAGCACCGACCACGGTGCTCACGCGACCGACAGCAGTGCTCACTCAGGTGAGGGCGACAGGTCCGGTGCCGCAGGTGGATAAGGGGGCCTGTTTCGTCCAGCGGATCGCCCGGGGTGTGAACAACAGCTAGGCGTATCGGCTCGTGGGGACCCGTCGAAGGCCAGACTCCCAAGGCGTCGGGGAAGGTGCGTACCCGTCCTTCCCGGCGGGGCGGACAGCCCGGACCGCCTCACCGATCGTTCTCCTGGGGCCACGGCGGTTCGTGGCAGTGATGAGATGGCCGATGAGGGGTTGGCCGGCGGCCGGCCGGGCATGATGCCGAGGTGGGTGCGGCGATTCGCCGCTCGTCGGCGGGGTGACTGCCCGGATGCCGGTGGAGGTCGTTGACCGGTGGGCGCGTGTCCGGTAGGCGGGGGCACAGCGTGCGTGCCTCCGTATGGCGGGATCGTCGAAGGCACTCCGGAGAGTGCTGATCTTCGTCAGATCTCTACCTGCACCTGCGGCTGTTCTTCGGGGGGAGGCCGGACGCTGGTGGTGTTCCGGTGTTCCGGTGCTCGGGTTGCCGGGTCGAGGCGCAGACGGAAGGTGTGAATCGGTGATGATGGGCTGGTACGGCGGGGGGATGGGCTACGGCGCCTGGATGTTCATGGGGCTGTTCTGGCTGGTCCTGCTCGGATTGATCATCTGGGCGGTGGTTCGGTTGCTACCGAATGGTCGCGACGGTGGTCGAGGAGAGGCGGACAGTCCCGAGGAGATCCTCGACCGGCGGTTCGCCCGGGGCGAGATTGACCTGGAGCTGTACCAGGTCCAGCGGACGGCGTTGACGGCCGTGCGCGGTGACCGCCGGGGTACCCGGTGAACGCGGTGCGCGGGCCGTTCCCGCCCGGTGGCGCTGATGGGTCGTCGTCCGGGGGCCCTGGTGGGCCTTCGCGCGGTCGCTCCGGGGGCCCGTCGCGACGGGGGGCGGTGATCGTGCTGGCCGGAGCGGTGCTTGCACTGCTCGTGTCCGCGGTGGCGTCCCCGTGGATCGTCCGTGAGGTGTCCGCCTCGCACGGTCCCGACGCGCGGGCTGTGGGCCCCAGCGGTGTCGCCATGATGCGTGGTGGTCCGGGCGGGGCCGGGATGATGGGTCGTACGGGGATGATGTCGGGGCGGGTGTGGCCGGCCCGGAACGGTGCCGCGGTGGGCTCGATCGCTGCGGCCAGGGAACGGGCCACGGCGGCCGCCTCGGCGTCGGGGCTGCGGCCAGGGGAGATCATCCAGTTCCGGGACAACTTCTACGTCGAGTTGCAGGACTCCGCGGGGGCGTCGGTCACGGAGGTCTTGGTGGATCCGGCGACGGGTGCGGTGACCACCGAACCGGGACCGGCCATGATGTGGAACTCCGGCTCGCGGTCCTCGACGGTGACGGCGGAGCAAGCACGCTCGATCGCCGAGGGCTGGTTGCGGACCAACCGCTCGGGCGAGACGGTGCTGTCGGTGGACGCGTATCCCGGGTACTACACGCTGGACACCGCGGCCACAGGCAGGCCCGCGGGGATGGTGTCGGTGAACGCGACCACTGGAGCGGTCTGGTACCACACCTGGCACGGAGCCTTCGTGGCCGAGGAGGACAGCTGAACAACAACGGCTTGCCCACCGCGCCCGCGAACCCCCGGGCGCTGAGGGCCTTGGTGGTCGACGACGAGCCCGACTTGGTTCGGGTGGTCGTCGGCTACCTGGAGCGGGAGGGGTTTCAGGTGCGCTCGGCCGCGGACGGCGAGGTCGCGCTGGAGCTGGTACGTGCCGTCGAGCCGGACGTCGTCGTCCTGGATCTCGGGTTGCCGGGTATCGACGGGGTGGAGACCTGTCGGCGGTTGCGGACGTTCAGCGACTGCTACGTCGTGATGCTGACCGCGCGCGCGGACGAGGTGGACATGCTCATCGGGCTCGCCGTGGGCGCCGACGACTACCTGACCAAGCCATTCTCGCCGCGTGAGCTGACCGCCCGGATCCGCACGTTGTTGCGCCGTCCGCGCCGCCGGGCCACCGCGGAGCCGACGGACGAGCTCACCGCACCCACCGCCCACAGCCCCGAGACCGACCCGGGGGTGCGGGTCTGTGGTGACTTGAGGGTGGACCCGCAGGCTCGCGAGGTGAGTGTGCGCGGGGTGCCGATGGTGCTGACCCGCACCGAGTTCGACCTGCTGGAGGCGCTCAGCTCACGGCCGAGGGCGGTGTTCACCCGCAGGCAACTGATCGTCCGGGTCTGGGGCGAGGGCTGGGTCGGTGACGAGCACTTGGTCGACATCCACCTGGGACACGTTCGTCGCAAGCTCGGCGACGACCCGGCTGCCTCCCGGTACGTGGTCACCGTGCGGGGAGTCGGCTATCGGATGGGGACCGGATGAACGCCTCTCGTCCGCGGCGACCGGGCCCGCTGCATGGCTGGTCGGCGCGGGCGGCGTCCCTCGGGCTGGCGCCACGGTTGTTCCTGGCGGGGTTGCTGATCGTGGCGACCGGGGCGGTGACATTGCCGATGGTCGCCGTGCTGCTTGCTCCGACGATCTTCCACGAGCACTTGCAGCGGGCACACCTGCCGCAACTGGACGAGGGGGTGCGTCACCATGTGGACGCCGCCTTCGACCAGGCCGTCCTGCTGTCCCTGGCCGTCGCGGTGGGCGCTGCCGTGGTGGCAGCGGCGACGATCGGCTGGCTGATCGCGCGGCGGCTGGCCGCGCCGGTCCACGACGTGGCCGCCACCGCGCAACGCCTGGCGGATGGCCACTTCGATGTCCGGATGCACGATCCCCGTCTGGGCCCGGAATTCTCGGCCGTGTCGCGCTCGATGACTCTCCTGGCAGGTCGTCTGGCCGCCGCCGAGGCTGACCGGAGCAGGCTCACCGCCGACCTGGCCCACCAACTGCGCACCCCGCTGGCTGCCGTTCGGGCCACCACGGAAGCACTCGCCGACGGCGTCCTGGCCCCCGACACCGCGACCTTGGCGGTCCTGACCGACCAGACCGGCCGGCTCGGCCGGCTGGTCGCGGATCTGGAGAAGGTCTCCCGCGCGCAGGAGCGCCAGATAGTGCTCGACCCGCTCCCTCAGCCCCTCGGGCCGCTCGTCGAACGAGCCGTCGCTGCTGTGGCCGGGCGGTACCGGGCCAAGGGCGTCGAGCTTTCCATCGAGGTCGATCCCGGCGCACCCCCGGCCCGCGTCGACGCAGGCCGGGTCGCCGAGATCCTGGACAACCTGCTGGACAACGCGCTGCGCCACACCCCGCCTGCCGGACACGTCACCCTCGCCCTGCGTCGCCGGGCCACCTCGTCGAAGCCGACCCCCACATCGAGGTCGGCGCCCGAATCGACCTGGCTCTCCGAATCAAGGACGGCGTCCGGGGCAGGGCCAAGACCCGAGATCGTGGTGTGCGATACCGGGGACGGGTTCGACCCGCGGGAGGCTGAGCTGCTGTTCGAACGATTCCACCGCGGGTGCAATGCCGCCACGACCAGGGGAACAGGGCTCGGGCTGACCATCGCCCGTGCCCTGGCCGAGGTCCACGGCGGAACTCTCACCGCCGGCAGCGACGGGGTCGGGCGAGGAGCCTGCTTCGTGCTCACCCTGTAGGTGGGCAGTCCCATCCCTGGCGGGCAGCATCCGGTGTGGCGGCGTGGTCCGGGCTGGTGGTGCGGTGCCGGCGCAACAGGTGTGGCTGCTCCACGGCCATGAAGGATCCCCTACGGACACCGGCCCACCCGATGCCCGCAATGCCCACCAGACCCCTCAGCCGGCGGATACCTGGGGCCGGACTGCTGTTCCATTGGTACCCACGCCGCGGGGGAATCGGACCGAACGTCGACCGGTCGGAGTCGACGAGCGGCACGGGCCAAGCGAGGCGTTCCGCGGGGAGGCTCTTCAACTCTTCGGCGCGGCGAGTCACGATGACGTCGTGCAGCCGCCTGCGCATGGCCGGGCCCGACCGTCCCGGTTGCTCGGGGCCGGGGGTCAGGCC